>NZ_JBEPPM010000020.1:0-85247 GCF_040547315.1 Arthrobacter sp. UYP6 | reverse complement strand
AACCCGCCAGAACTGCACACAGGTTGCCCGGGAGCACTCTGGAACCCGCCAGAACTGCACACAGGTTGCCCGGGAGCACTCTGGAACCCGCCAGAACTGCACACAGGTTGCCCGGGAGCACTCTGGAACCCGCCAGAGGTGCACACAGGTTGGCAGACCCCGGCGGACCCCGGCGGACACCGGCGGGCAAAAACGCGCAAAGGACCGTGAGGCAGGGAGGGCTACTTGTCCCAGAGGTCCGTGATCTTCACGCCGGCGCTGGCGAGGAGCTCGCGCAGCATCGACACGGAGAGCCCGACGACGGCATGCGGATCACCGTCGACTTTCTCGATGAACGCTCCGCCCAGGGAATCGATCGTGAAGGAACCGGCCACCTGCAGCGGCTCACCGGTGGCGACATACGCGTCGATTTCCTCGTCGGTGAGCTTGGCGAAGTACACCGAAGCCGAGCTGACGCCGCCGAGCGTGGCGCCCGAACCGTCGTCGTCGGTGTCCCGGCAGTCCACCAGCCAGTGCCCGGTGTGCAGGATGCCCACCTTGCCGCTCATCCGGCGGATGCGCTCGCGGGCCACTTCGGGTTCCCAGGGCTTGCCGTGCGCCTCACCCTCGAACTCGAACACCGAGTCGCAGCCCAGCACCAGGGATCCTTCGGCCTCGGGCAGCGCAGCAACGGCTTCGGCCTTGGCCCGGGCCAGCAGCATGGCCGTGTCATGCGGATCGGGGGTGCCGTAGCGCGCGGTGACGGCATCTTCATCGACGTTGGACACGAGCACGGTGTGGGTGATGCCGGCGTTGGTCAGCAGCTTAGTGCGGGCAGGGGAAGCGGAGGCGAGGATCAGGAACAGGTCAGTCACCCCTCAAGCCTAGCCCGGACAGCAGCAAGGCCGCCCCGGAAATCCGGAGCGGCCTTCGCGGCAACACAGACAGGCAGTCAGTGCCTCAGTGAATCAACGAGCCTGGGCATCTGCGGTCACCGGCGCCTCGACGTCGTTGTCCACAGCAGCGGGCACCTCGGACGAGTCGTCCGCGAACGGGTCGCCGGTGCGCTTGGCGTCATAAATCGAGGCGTCCAGCAGGCCGTTGCGCTTGGCGACGATGGTCGGGACCACGGTCTGGCCGGCAACGTTTACGGCGGTGCGGCCCATGTCCAGGATCGGATCGATGGACAGCAGCAGGCCCACGCCGGCCAGCGGCAGGCCCAGGGTGGACAGCGTCAGCGTGAGCATGACGACGGCGCCGGTGGTCCCGGCGGTGGCGGCGGAACCCAGCACCGAAACCAGCGCAATCAGCAGGTAATCGGTGAAGCCCAGATCGATGCCGAAGAACTGTGCCACGAAGATCGCGGAGATGGCCGGGTAGATCGAGGCGCAGCCGTCCATCTTGGTGGTGGCGCCCAGGGGTACGGCGAAGGAAGCGTAGGCACGGGGCACGCCAAGGTTCCGCTCGGTCACGCGCTGGGTCAGCGGCAGGGTGCCCACTGAGGAGCGCGAGACGAAGGCCAGCTGGATGGCGGGCCAGGCGCCGGAGAACCACTGCTTCACGGACAGGCCGTGGGACTTGATCAGGACCGGGTAGACCACAAACAGGACCAGGAACAGGCCGATGTAGATGGTCAGGGCGAACATCCCCAGGGATCCGATGGTGTCCCAGCCGTAGGTGGCCACGGCGGTGCCGATCAGGCCGATGGTGCCCACGGGAGCAAGGCGGATGATCCACCAGAGGACCTTCTGGATGACGGCCAGGGCGGAGGCGTTCAGGGCCAGGAACGGTTCGGCGGGCTTGCCCACCTTGAGGGCGGCGATGCCGACGGCGATGGCGATGACCAGGATCTGCAGCACGTTGAAGCTGACGCTGGTGGTGACGGCGCCGGATTCGGCCACCTTGGAGGCGGCACCGAGCCCCAGGAAGTTCCCCGGAACCAGACCGGTCAGGAAGCCGATCCAGCTGCCCTGGCTGCCGGAGAAATCCTCCTGCGGAACGTCGGCATTGCTGCCCGGCTGCAGGACAACGCCCAGCAGGATGCCGATGACCACGCTGATCAGGGCCGTGATGGCGAACCAGAGCAGGGTCTGCCAGGCCAGACGGGCGGCGTTGGACACGGCGCGCAGGTTCGCGATGGAGCTTACGACGGCGGTGAAGATCAGGGGTACGACGGCGGCCTTCAGCAGCGAGACGTAGCTCGTGCCGATGGTGTTCAGGGTGGTGGTCAGCCAGTTGGGCTCGCCGTCACCGACGGTGCCCATGCTCTTGGCCAGCAGGCCCAGCAGCAGGCCAGCCACCAGGGCTGCGATGATCTGCGGTCCGAACGCAGTCATCCAGCGGGGCAGCCGGCGGCCGGCGGATGTTTTGGGGGAGGAGGTCTGTGTGGTCACTTGAAGATAGTAGTGGCCGACCCTTATCAGATTCGATTGCCCGTTGCGAAATGTTACGTGCACTTCTTATGGCGTTCTGTGGGGTAACAAGAAGAAACCCCCGAAATGTGGCGGTGTACTGCCCATTTCGGGGGTTATTCCTGATCCTGCTGTGAGGAATGTCGCGCTCTATGCCTCCAGGAGTGCCCGGCGCAGCGTGTCCAGCCCCACCGATCCCAGCTCCAGAGCGCGGGTGTGGAAGCGCTTCTGGTCGAAGTCCTCACCCTCGCGGCTTCGGACCTCGTCGCGGATCTGCTCCCAGAGCCGCTGGCCCAGCTTGTAGGAGGGGGCCTGCCCGGGCCAGCCGAGGTAGCGGGTGAACTCGAAGTTCAGCTGACCCTCTGAGATCGCCATGTTTTCCTTGAGGAAGGCATAGCCCTTGTCTGCGGTCCAGGTGCCGGAGCCCCAGCGTTCGGGGATTTCCAGTTCCAGGTGCACGCCGATGTCGAAGACCACGCGGGCGGCCCGCATGCGCTGGGCGTCCAGCATGCCCATCTTGTCTCCGGGATCGCTGAGGTAGCCGAGTTCGTCCATCAGCCGCTCGGCGTACAGCGCCCAGCCCTCGCCGTGTCCGGAGACCCAGCAGATGTTCCGGCGCCACTTGTTCAGCAGCCCGCGTGCCGCCGTGGCCGTTGCGATCTGCAGGTGGTGTCCGGGGACGCCCTCGTGGAAGACGGTGGTGGTCTCATTCCAGGTGGTGAAGGTGTCCTCGCCCGCCGGCACGGACCACCACATGCGGCCCGGGCGGGAGAAGTCCTCGCTGGGGCCGGTGTAGTAGATGCCGCCCTCCTGCGTGGGAGCGATCATGCACTCGATCTCCCGCATCGGCCCCTCGATGTCGAAGTGGGTGCCGGCGAGGTCTGCCACCGCGCGGTCGGCCAGGCCCTGCATCCAGGTGCGCAGCTCCTCGGTGCCGTGCAGCTGGCGCGCGGGGTCGGCGTTGAGCAGGTCCATGGCCTCGGCGATGCTGGCGCCGGGCTGGATCTGCTCGGCGACGGCTTCCTGCTCGGCAATGATGCGGTCCAGCTCGGCTACGCCCCACCGGTAGGTTTCGTCCAGGTCCACGGCGGAGCCCAGAAAGCGGCGGGACATCAGCGCGTAGCGCTCCCGGCCCACGGCATCCTTTTCGGGGGCCTGCGGCAGCAGTTCGTTTTCCAGGAACGAGGCAAGGTTGCGGTAGGCGGCACGGGCGGATTCGGCGCCGGCGCGCAGACTGGTGGCGAGGCTCTCCGGGAGGGAGCCGCCGTCGGCCAGTGAGGCGCCGGAAACATACTTGTCGAAGAAACCGCCGTCCTCTGCGTACTTGGAGGCCTGTTCCATGACGATCAGCACCTGGCGGCGGGCCGGCAGCAGGCCGCGTTCCTTGCCGGCACGCAGGGAGGTGATGTAGCCCGAGACGGCATCCGCCACGTTGTGCAGGCGCCCGTAAATGTGCTGCCAGTCCGCCACGGTGGCGGCGGGCATGAGGTCGAAGATCGACCGGATCTCCTGCGCCGGGGAGGCAATATTGTTCAGGTCTGAGAGGTTCCAGCCGGAGGTGTGGATTTCCAGTTCCAGGCCCAGGCGTTCGTGCATGGCGTCGAGGGTGACGCGGTCCACGTCATCGGCCGGCTGGAGACCGTCCAGGCGGTCCAGCGTCTCACGGATGGCTTCGGCCACGGACTCCATGCCGGCGGGGGAATAATCCGCGTATTCGGTCTCGTGTCCGGCAATGCCGAGGGAGGTGGCAAGGGAAGGATCCAGCTGCAGGAGTGTCTCAGTGAAAGCATCGGCCACGGCGTCGATGGCGGTCGGCTGGCGGTAGCGCGCGCCGGCGAAGGACAGGGAATCTGATGAAGGAGTCTGTTGGGTCACAGGTGAAGCCTAACGCGTCCCTCGGACATCCCTAGTTGAACGAGACGCTAACGTAACGCAAAAGGTTCTCCCGCCGGTGCCGGGGCGGCAGCTGCTTCGAGCTCCGGTCAGCGGAAGCTGCGCCGCCAGGACCCGGGACCGGGTTTGGGTGCCAGGCTCAGCATCCGCCTCCGGTTCCAGGTGCGGCGGGCGGACTCCGGCGTGGGCCGCGGGTCACCGCCGTCGGCGTTCAGAGCCATGACGACGGCGGCCAGCGCCGCCAGTTCCTCCTCCGACGGATTCCCCGCGAGCACGGAAAACAGGGGCGGCTGCGGGGGAGCGCTCTGTGCTTCCCGGCCCCAGGTGTCCGGCACATCCCAGGCGGTCACAGCGGAATGTTTCCGTGCTTCTTGGCGGGTAGCGAGGCACGCTTGTCGCGCAGGGCACGCAGCCCGCGGACCAGCTGCAGGCGGGTTTCGGAGGGGGCGACGACGGCGTCCACGTAGCCGAGCTCGGCCGCCTGGTAGGGGTTGAGCAGCTCCTCTTCATACTGCGCGATGTAGTCCGCGCGGGCCTCCTCAACGCTGGCTCCGGCGTCGGCCGCTGCCTTGAGCTGGCCGCGGTAGAGGATGTTCACCGCGCCCTGCGCGCCCATGACGCCGATCTGCGCCGTGGGCCAGGCGAGGTTCAGGTCCGCGCCGAGCTTCTTGGAGCCCATCACGATGTAGGCGCCGCCGTATGCCTTGCGGGTGATGACGGTGAGCTTGGGAACGGTGGCCTCGGCGTATGCGTAGAGCAGTTTGGCGCCGCGGCGGATGATGCCCTGGAATTCCTGGTCCTTGCCCGGCAGGAAGCCCGGGACGTCCACGAAGGTGAGGATGGGGATGTTGAAGGCGTCGCAGTGGCGGACAAAACGGGCGGCCTTTTCCGAGGCTGCGATGTCCAGGGTGCCGGCAAACTGCATCGGCTGGTTCGCCACGATGCCCACGGTATGCCCCTCCACTCGGCCGTAGCCCATCATGACGTTCGGTGCGTAGAGCGCCTGCATCTCCAGGAAGTGGCCGTCGTCGAGCACCTGTTCAATGACGGTGCGCATGTCATAGGGCTGGTTCGCGGAATCCGGGATGAGCTCATCCAGGGCCAGGTCGCCGTCGTTCAGTTCCAGGTCCGTGACAAAGGCGGCCAGCGGAGCCTCGGCAAGGTTGTTGGAGGGCAGGAAGTCCAGCAGTTCGCGGACAAACTCGATGGCATCCTCTTCATCCGAGGCCAGATAAGTGGAGGTGCCGGTATTGGTGTTGTGCTGCCGGGCGCCGCCAAGGGATTCCATGTCCACGTCTTCACCGGTGACGGTCTTGATGACGTCCGGTCCGGTGATGAACATGTGGCTGGTCTTATCCACCATGACCACAAAGTCCGTCAGCGCGGGGGAGTAGGCGGCGCCGCCGGCGGAGGGACCCATGATCAGGGAAATCTGCGGAACCACGCCGGAGGCATGGACGTTGTTGCGGAAGATGTCCGCGAACATGGCCAGCGAGGCGACGCCTTCCTGGATGCGGGCGCCGCCGCCGTCCAGGATGCCGACCACAGGGCAGCCGTTGCGCAGCGCGTGTTCCTGGACCTTGACGATCTTTTCGCCGTTGACCTGGCTCAGCGATCCGCCGTAGACGGAGAAGTCCTGGCTGTAGACGGCGATCGGGCGGCCGTCCACGGTGGCGTAGCCCGAGACCAGGCCGTCGCCCAGCGGCTTCTTCTTCTCCATGCCGAAGGCGGTGGAGCGGTGTACGGCCAGAGCATCGAACTCAACGAAGGAGCCGGCATCAACAAGCATCTCGATGCGCTCGCGGGCGGTGTGCTTGCCGCGGGCGTGCTGCTTCTCAACCGCAGCCGGGCCCGAGGGCATTTCGGCCTGCGCCTGGCGGCGGCGGTACTCAGCGATTTTGCCCGCAGTGGTCTGCAGGTCAAGGTCCTGGTCGATGCTCATCTGGTCTCCGGAGTGCGCAGTGGTTGGGGCGTGCCGTGCAGCCATAGTGGGGGGTTCCTGCGTTAAGTAGGAATTGCACAACGGACGCGGCGATTTATCCAGTCTAGTGAGGGCATTCGTTGACCCCCGGTGTAGGGATCCTACAATTTCGCGCCGCTGCCCTTGGCCGGGTTGCCGCGGGGCGGGGTGTTGACGGGTGCTGTGTTGGTGGGGTTGGCACCGCGGGGCCGGTGGCTTCTTGGGGTGGCCCGCCGTTTCTTGGGGGTCGGGGGCGGCCGTGCGATGGGCGGTGTCTTGGATGACTCCGCACCGTCGGCGGGGAGGTTGCGGGTGACGTGCGGATCCTTCCCCTCGGCAGCTCAGCGTGTGTGCAGATACGGCGGCCTATCCTGATCCTGTGCGCAGATATGGTGACTTACCGGCCGTGGAACCCGCCAGATGTGCACACACGATGCTGGCCTCGCGGCGGGACCCGCCAGACGTGCACACACGATGCCGGGCCAGGCTGCGGGACCCGCCGGACGTGCACACAAGATGCCGGGCACGCGGACTGAATGCCGCCCGCCGCATGTGCCGGGGGAGTGAGGTGCCTGCACCAGGCCAGCCACGGCGGACCGACCAGATGTTACTGGTGAGTAACATAATGGCGCGCGGTGTATTAGCCTGTTGCCATGACCTCTCTCACACCAGCATCCCACTCCGGCTCCCTTGCCGGCCGCACCATCCTGATGTCCGGCGGCAGCCGCGGCATCGGCCTGGCCATTGCCCTGCGCGCAGCGGCCGATGGTGCCAACATTGCGATCATGGCCAAGACGGCAGAACCGCACCCCAAGCTGCAGGGCACCGTTTACACGGCGGCCGAGCAGCTGGAGGCAGCCGGCGGCAAGGCGCTGCCGATCATCGGCGATGTGCGCAACGACGACGACGTCGCCCGCGCCGTGGCGGAAACCGTGGAGCGTTTCGGGGGCATCGACATCGTGGTCAACAATGCCTCGGCCATCGATCTGCGCAACACTGACGACGTGACCATGAAGAGCTACGACCTGATGGCGGACATCAATGTCCGCGGCACGTTCATGCTCTCCAAGTTCTCCCTGGACGCCCTGCGCCGGTCGGACAACCCGCACATCCTGACGCTGTCGCCGCCGCTGAACCTGGACCCCAAATGGGCCGGTTCCTACCTGGCGTACACGATGGCCAAGTACGGGATGTCCCTGACCACTCTGGGCCTGGCCGAAGAGCTGAAGAACGACGGCGTGGCCGTGAACTCGCTCTGGCCGGTCACCGCCATCGACACCGCCGCCATCCGCAACCTCGGCGGCGAGACCATGGCAGCGGCCTCGCGCAGTGCCGACATCATGGCCGACGCAGCGCACGCGGTCCTGACCCGGCCCAGCCGCGAGGCCACCGGCAACTTCTACACCGATGAGCAGGTGCTGCGCGAAGAAGGCATCACCGACTTCCGCCCGTATTCCCTGGGCGCCCCCGAGGACAAGCTGATGCAGGACTTCTTCCTCTAAAGGGCGGCGTCCGAGGCAACGCACCCGAGGCCTCGCCCAACGACGGCGGCTCGGTTGGTCGCCCAACGAGGCCTGCCCGACGACGGCGGCCCGGGTTGGCAGCCCGGCCGAGGCCGGCCGGCTGCCGGCCTCGGAGGAATACCCGGGGCCGGCGCGTAAGATCGGAAGCATGCATTTGCGCTACTCCAGTATGGAAAGACCCGGGCTTGACCAGGAGCGCCTCCGGGCTGCGCTCGTGGCGCCGCAGGGGCCCCTGTCCCAGCTGGATGTCGTGGCGGAAACCGGCTCCACAAACACGGACCTTGCCGAACGTGCACGGCTGCGCCCGGCCGAGGTGCCTGACCTCTCGGTCCTGACGGCTGAGATGCAGACGGCAGGCAAGGGTCGGCTGGGGCGGACCTGGGTTGCTCCGCCGCGTTCCTCCCTTTTTGTGAGCGTGCTGCTCCGGCCGGTCAACGCTGCCGGCCGGCCGCTGCCCACCCAGTCCTACGGTTGGCTGTCCCTGCTGGCTGCGCTGGCCCTGGCGGAAGCGGTTGCCAGCCGCACCGGCGTCGAAGCCCGGCTGAAATGGCCCAACGATGTGATGGTGGACGGGCGGAAACTCGCCGGAGTCCTGGCTCAGCTGGTGCCGGACTCGTCCGGCGCTCCGCCCGCCGTCGTCGTGGGCGCGGGCATGAACGTCTCCCTCACCGACGAGGACCTTCCGGTTCCCACGGCCACCTCCCTGCTGATGGAGTACGCCTCCACCACCGACCGCAACATTTTGCTGGCGGACTATCTGCAGGAACTGGCCGCGAAATACGCACAGTTCAGAGCGGTCGACGGCGATGCCTCCCGGCCGTGGGAGGACGGGACCTCGCTTACGGAAAAGATTAGTGCGCGCATGGCCACGCTGGGCCAGCAGGTCAGGGCGGATCTGCCCGGCGGCACTTCCCTGACAGGGCGCGCCGTGGCCCTGGATTCGCACGGGTCGCTGATCCTGCTGGACGGAGCCGGCGAGCGGCATGCGGTCGTGGCCGGCGACGTGGTGCACCTACGCGCCGTACAGGCGTGAGCGTTAGGCTGAAACTGGCACCGGGAGAACGGATCATTGTGGCCAGCCGGCCGCATGCCCGCCAGCTGGTCTGGCCGGTGATCCTCGCCGTCGTGATCTGTGCAGCCGCCGGTTTTGGCTACGGCTTCCTGGACCGGGACGCTTTGTCCGACCAGATTGCCGACTGGCGGATATACCTGCAAACCGCCGTCGTTGTTGTTGCAGTGGCACTGCTGGCGAGATTCTGCCTGCCGCCTGTGCTGCGCTGGGCGTTTTCGCGGTACATCGTGACCAACCGGCGGCTGATCCACCGGCAGGGAGTGCTGCGCCGGCGCGAACGCGAACTGGCGCTGGCCACGATCTTCCAGCTCGAGGCCTGGCAAACCGTCACGGACCGCATGCAGCGTTCCGGAACCCTGGCCGTGGACGTGGGCTATGACCGGGTGGTGCACTACGAACACGTTCCGGAGGTGCACAGGTTCAAGTCCATTGTGGTGGCCGCGATTGACCAGCTGCCCATGACCGCCATGTTTGATGGTGTAGATATTGAAGGAGATGGGGACTACGACTACGAAGGGAGGGATGATGAGTGAGGAAAGCCGCGACGTAGAAGCGGATCCCGAGCCCATGACCCTGTCCATGCCCGCCGTCCGCCCCCGCGTCCAGCCCGCCGGGGACGGCAGTGCAGGGGAGGATCCTGCCGCAGCGGATTCCGGCTCCCCGGATGCAGCAGGCGCGCCGAAACCGGCTGCTCCGAACTCCGTTGCCATTGACCGCGAGGACATCAGGAAGCTGGAGGCCCAGCTGATCGGCGGTCCGCGAACCCTCAAGCGGCGCGAGGCGGCCGCTGAAGCGGGCGTTTCGCTGCTGTCCGCCCGCAAACTGTGGCGCGCAATGGGCTTTCCCAACCTCGACGACGACGCCGTGTTCTTCACCGAGCAGGACCGCGAGGCGCTGACCACGGTGATTGAACTGGTGCGTGACGAGCAGCTGACCGAAGAGGCAGCCATCTCGATCATGCGCTCGATCGGCCAGATGACGGACCGGATGGTGGTGTGGCAGATCGAGGCGCTCGTTGAGGAAATGGTGGTCCAGCGCGGGATTCCCGACGCCGAGGCGCGCAAGGCGCTGGTGGCGGCCCTTCCGGGGCTGATTGAACCGCTGGAAAAGACACTGGTGTATGCGTGGAAGCGGCAGATGAACTCCGCCGTGCAGCGGCTGGCCCTGCGCGCCGAGGCCGGACTCGCCAGCCACGACGGCTCCGCCTCCGATGACAACCCGCTGCCGCTGGCGCGCGCCGTAGGCTTCGCCGACCTGGTCTCTTACACCTCGCTGTCGCGGCAGATGAACGAAAAAACCCTGGCGCACATGGTCCAGCGCTTTGAGCACAAGTGCGCCGAGATTATTTCGGTGGGCGGGGGCCGGCTGGTAAAGACCATCGGCGACGAAGTGCTTTTCAACGCCGAAACCCCCGAAGCCGGGGCGGAAATCTCGCTGGCCCTGGCGAAGGCCTTCACCGAGGATGACCTGCTGCCCGCCGCTCGGGTATCCCTGGTCTGGGGGCGCGTGCTCTCGCGGCTGGGCGACATTTACGGGCCCACCGTGAACCTGGCGTCGAGGCTGACCTCGCTGGCGGAGCCCGGCACCGTGCTGACCGACGCTTCCACCGCCGCCGCGCTGCGCAACAACGACAGGTTTGTGCTGATCCCGCATCAGCCCCGCAACGTGCGCGGCTTCGGAGAGATCCATCCGGTGACCCTGGCCCGGGGCACCGGTCCGGGGCTGATCCTGGACTGACCCGGTGTTCTGCCCGGGCGGCGGAACGCCCGCGGCCGGGCGGTGGATTGCGCGTTCCGCTAGGGTAGGCAGGAGTATGCGTAATATGTGTCACTGCTGTGGTCCACACAGCGGGCAGCTTCCGGATAGGGCGTGAATGAACTCCGACGAAACGACATCCCCGGCCTTGGAACTCCGTGCAGTCTTTGGCTATGCCTCCGACCGCGGACTGCGACGGGAGCAGAATGAGGATTCGCTGATTGCAGCGGACCCGGTCTTCGCCGTCGCCGACGGCATGGGCGGACATGAAGCCGGGGAAGTGGCCAGCAGCATCTGTGTCCGTACCCTGGGCGACGCACCTTTTGTGGGCGAGCATCTGCCGGAGATCGGTGCCCCCGAGCTGCGGGCGTTGCTGCGCGAAGCCGACGCCGGGATCCGGGACGCGACCGGAGGCCGGGCCGGCACCACGCTGACCGGGGCCGTCCTGGTTCGGGAAAACGGCGTCCCCTGCTGGCTGGTCTTCAATGTGGGTGATTCCCGCACCTACCGTCTGACCGGCGGAGTGCTGGAACAGATCACGGTGGATCACAGTGAGGTCCAGGAGCTGGTGGACATGGGCCAGATTACGCCCGATGAAGCCCTCGTCCACCCGCGACGCCACGTGGTGACCCGGGCGCTGGGAACCGGCAGCGACACTGAAGCCGATTACTGGCTCATCCCGGTGGTTCCCGGAGATCGACTGCTGGTCTGTTCCGACGGGTTGACCGGCGAAGTCAGCGACGGGCAACTGCAGCAGATCCTGGCCTCCGAGGCCAACCCGCAGGATGCCTGTGCCTCCATGGTGCAGGCGGCGCTGCGGTCCGGGGGCCGGGATAACATCACGGTCCTGGTGGTCGACGTCGAAGGCGCCGACGATCGCAGCGGTCCGGGCGCTTTGACCCTGCCCGGCGCAGCGGATCCCCAGCCCGCCGCACGGTCCGCTGAACCCTAACCGCTGAACCTTATCCGCCGAACGCTACCCGCCGAACCCTACCCGCAGCGAACCGGGCTGCACCTGCCGCCCGGGCCAGCGCCGTCGTCAGCTGCTCAGGCTCCGACTGCCGGTGGTGCTGGGATGTCCTCGTCGTTGAGGAAGAGCTGGAGCACCTGGACCGGCTTGCCTGGCTGAATCAGCTGTGCCCGGCCGGGGGGAAGGGTCCTGGCCCGCACTCCATTGATCAGGCTGCCCTCCGACTGGTCCCCGGAAAGGATCACTGCGCTGCTGCCGGAGTCCCGCAGCGCAGTAAAGAACGGCTCGTACATGCCCCGGCTGGCACCGCGCACCCGCCGTGAGAGAACCGCGTGCAGCCCGATTTCCGGAGCGAGGGGCAAAAAGGGTGTCAGCCGGGACAGCGGAGAGGATCCACCCGCGGTCAGGACATCGTAGTCGTCAATGATCAACACGATTCGGGGCAGGCCCGCAAGCTCAGCCGGCGCAGCCGAGACGCGTTTGTCCAGTTCCCCCGCAACGGCGGCGGCAAGCTGCTCCGCCAGGACGGCGCTCGTGGCATATCCGCCCAACGACTCGGCAGGCACAATACCGGTGAGGGTGCGGCGGGGATCGAAGACGGCGAAGACAATGTCCTCCGCCCGGTGCTGCGACGTCAGCCGGCGGATCACCGACAGCAGGGCATTGGTCTTGCCGGAGCCGTCATCGCCCATGATCACCAGATGCCGTTCCCTTCCGTGCAGGTCCAGCACCTCGGGGCCCAGATCCGACTCCCGAAGGCCCAGCGGAACGGACGCCGCCGCGTCGGGGGTGGGCACGGTTCCGGCGGAAACAACGCCGGGAAGAACCCGGACCTGCAGGGCGCGCTCCCCGGTGGAAGCAGCCACGGCAGTCACCAGATCCCGCAGGCCCCGGGCTGCCGAACTATCGTCGGACTCCGAATCCACGCGCGGCAGCGCAAAATGTCCCTGCAGCTTGCGGTCCATCAGTGCCCGGCCCGGGCGCCCGGTGCTCACGGCCTCCGCGAGCTTGCGCCCGTGGGCGGATTCACCGACATCCGCCAGCCGCAGTTCAATCCGGTTCCCGAAGAAGCTCTGCTGCGAGATCCGGATTTCATTCATCCGCGAGCAGGTGGCGATCACATGGATGCCATAGCCGGCGCCGCGGCTGATCAGGGCATGGACGGGTTTTTCGATCTCCTCGAATTCGTCACTCAGCTGCCCGTAACCGTCCAGGACCAGAACAATGTCAGCACTGGATAGCTCCGGGATCAGTCCTTCGGCACACTGCCGGCGCAGCGTCGGCAGGGAATCCACCTGATATTTCTCGAATACGTGCTCGCGGAGGGCCAGCATGGCCAGAAGCTCATCGACGGTGCGGCGGATCACCTCCCTGTTGGTGCGCACGGCCATCCCGCCCACATGTGGCAGCCCCTCGAGCGGAACCAGGGCGCTGCCGAGCAGGTCAAGACCGTAAATCCCCACCTCCGCAGGGCTGTGTGTCAGGCACAAAGCCGCGACGATGGTGCGCAGCGCTGTGCTCTTCCCCGTCTGCGGCCCGCCCACAATGGCCGCATTACCGCCGTTGGCGGCCAGATCCAGTTCCCAGATGCCTTGCCACTGCTTGGCCGGATCATCCAGCAGCCCCACGGGTATCCGCAGGTTTCCGCCGCTGGCAAGCCGCAGTCCTTTCCCGGCGGACAGACCTCCCGCGGCCCTGTCCAGGGCGATGCCTCCGGGCAGCGGGGGCAGCCAGATCGGGGCCACGGCGCGGGGGAAGGTCGCCAGCGTGTCCATGAGCTTGGACAGTACGGTGGGCCCGGTGGTGCGTTTGGAGGACGACGTCGACGCCGGTCCGCCGCCGCCGGCCGCGGGCGCCGGTTCCAACGAGGCGGCATAGCGGGGGACCGGCAGGACCTGCGGCGGGGCAGCTGCCTCCTCGGGGCTGCGGTCCTGCTGCGCTGCTTCCAGGGCGCCTGACACATATCCGGCTTTGAAGCGGGTGTAGGTGGTGGTGTCCACCTTCAGATAGCCGAAGCCGGGCACCGGAGGCAGATGGAAAGCGTCGGGGGTGTCCAATACTGTGCGGGACTCCGCCTCGGAAAGCGTCCTGAGCCCGATCCGGTAGGAAAGGTAGGTATCCAGGCCGCGGAGCTTTCCGCCCTCGATCCGCTGGCTGGAAAGCAGCAGATGCACCCCGATGGAGCGGCCGATGCGGCCAATGGAGAGAAACAGTTCGATGAAGTCCGGGCGGGCGGTCAGCAACTCCCCGAATTCGTCAATGATCACCACCAGATGCGGCAGGGGCGCCACGTCCCGGCCCTGCGCACTGAACTCCTGCCGGTACAGCTGGTAATCGGTGATGTTGGCCAGGTTTCCGGCGGCTTTGAGGACTTCCTGGCGGCGCTGGATTTCTCCGGACAGACTGGCGTATACGCGTTCAATCAGACTGACGTCGTCGGACAGGTTGGTGATGACCCCGGCTACCTGGGGTGCGTCCGCAAACGGAGCAAAGGTGGCCCCGCCCTTGTAATCCACCAGCACCATGGCCAGCACCTCAGGGGAGTGGGTGGCGAGCAACCCCACCACCATGCTGCGCAGCATCTCGGATTTTCCCGACCCGGTGGCGCCGACGCAGAGCCCGTGAGGTCCGTGGCCAAACTGCGCGGACTCCTTCAGATCCAGCAGGGCCGGCCGTCCGCGGTCGTCCGGGCCCAGCGGCACCCGCAGGAAGTCCACCTCCCCGCGGGGTTTCCATAACCGCCGGATGTCCGCCGCGTCCAGGTTCGGCGAGAGTCCCAGCATCTCCAGGAATCCCTGGCCGGTTTCGGCGGTGTCATGTTCCAGCGAGTCCGGGGACAGCCGCAGGGGCGCGAGTTCACGGGCCAGTGCCTCGGCCAGCGACAGCGGCAGGACGTCCAAGGTGCCGTGTTCCATCTCGGGAAGCACCGGGTCGCCGCGGTAATTCTCCAGGATGAACGCCCCGTCCGGGCCGCCCGGGTCCTGGCTGATGCGCACCGCCACCTCTCCCGGTTCCTGCTTCCGCTCAGCGACCAGAAAGACTGTGGTGATGCCCAGTGATCCGGCCGAGACCTCCTGATCCGGGACCTGCAGTTCGGCCGGGAGCTGGCCGTAGGAGTCGCTGAGCACCAGCAGCCGGGGTAAAGATGCGCCGACCCCGCCGCGCAGGAAATTCTTGCGGGATTCGGCGGCGAGGGTGGAGCGCCGGTTCAGGTCCCCGCTGAGGACATCGCTCAGGACCGCCGCGGAGGGCGCCAGACGGCGGACCGGCCCGGTGGCATGGGTGGAAAGCTGGTCGGCCAGATGGGGCAGCCAGGTTGCCCACTCCCAGCTGTCGCGCCGCTCCGGGGGCAGGACGAGGGCAAGGTGGAGGTCCTCGGGCGAATGGAATGCTGCTCCTTCGAGGAGCAGGATCCGCGCCGCCCGGGTGACAAATTCGCGGGACCCCACCACTGAGATGTTGCCGGCGCAGTCCAGCGGTACGGTCAGCGGCAATTCCGGGCTGGATTCATAGCGGCGTTTAAGGATTTCCACTTCCGCAGTCATGAAGGTGTCGGCTTGGGCCAGCGCCGATCCGGACTGCTGGATCGTGACGTGACGGTTTTGCCGGGAGCCGCTGCCGATCCGCAGGTGCAGGAAGTCCTCATTGGAGCGGCGGCGTTCCCAGAGGCGCCGCGTGTCTCTGATGATGTCAAACAAAGCTTCCGGGGGAGGGCTGGACTTCCGGGCAACCGCCAGCGCGGTCTGTTCATCCGCCCGCAGGGAGGCGCGGGAGCGTTCCAGATATTCCAGATAGTTCTCCCGCTGTTCCCGGCGCTGCCTTCCCTGCCTGCCGCGCTGGCTAAGCATCATCAGCACCGAGGCGATGATCGTGAGAACCATCATGAGCGCGCCCACGGCCGCCAGCGGGGACCCGCGGAAGAGCATCATGACCGTCATCGAGACGCCGGCTCCCAACAGCGGAACCAGGGACATCATGTTCATGCCGCTTTTGCCACCTTCGATTGAAGGCGGGGCGTCGAGGGTGAAGTCCTCGATGCTGCGGGCCGGTGCCGTGGTCCGGGCCGGCCGGTGCAGGACCTTGGTACTCATGTGCAGTCCTCCGGGGCCGCTCCGGGATGAGCCGACCTTAGCGCCCGGGGGCGGCGCGCCGCGGGACCGCCGATGGCTGCGGACAGGACGCGGGATGCCAGCGAGGCTGCCTCGAGACGGGTACGGCGGGACAGCAGCGCCGGATCGATTTCCACCCCGGCGGCCAGGTGCCGGTCGTGGCCCAGATGCAGGGCGTCAACGCCGGTGCGGCGCAGGCCCGCAGCGGCCCGGGAAGCGCCGGGAGTGCTGCCTCCGGCGGACTGAACCACCAGCACCAGAAGTGGAACGGCGGCGAGTGCGGGATCAAGGCGCCAGCCGGCAGCGTAATCGACGGCATCTTCTCCTCCCGCGACGCTTGCCGGCGTCACGAAGAGGGCCAGGTGAGCGTTTCCCAGGGCCCACCGGGCACCCGGATCGCTGAGGCCGGAACCACAGTCGAAAATCGTCACGGGGCAGTAGCGGGAGACGGCGCGGGACAGCAGCGTGGCCGCATCACCGCCGGCCGGACCACACCCGTAAGCACCGTCAGTGCCGTAAGCACCGGCAGCGGGACCGGCGGGTGTCCACGCCGGTGTGCTCATCCCACTTCCGGCTGCGTCGCTCGCAGCGTCCCGCGGCCCGGCAGCCATCCAGGGGTGCGGGCGGCGGCGGCCGGTCACCAGCAGGTTGGCTGGTCCGGCAACACTCAGCAGGGCAGCGAGGTGGCCCAGCGACGCCGGCGTGTCGGCTCCGAGCCGGTCGGCAACTATGTCCAGGGACGGAGCATCGGGGACACCCAGCCGGTGTCCGAGTGTTCCGGCCTCCGGGGTGTTGTCCACGGCGGCGACGGCGTCGGCACGCATGGCTGCATAGATCCGGGCCAGCAGGGCGGCCGTTGTGGTTTTGCCTGCTCCGCCCCTGGAACCCACCACGGCGATCCGGCGGCCCGTGGTCACTGGCAGCTGGGTACCCGCCGCTGCTTCCGCGAGGCGCTGGGGATAGTCGTCGCCCCGGAAGAGGCCTGCGGAACCTGCCAGGAAACGGTGCAGCGGGGACTCGGCAGGCCGTGTGCCACGCACCCGTCGAAAATGCTGCGGACGCAGCTCCTCGCCGTCGGCGGAGGACGGGAGGCGGCTGTCCAACCCTTCGGGGCTCGAGGGGGCCAGGGCTGGCCGGTTCATGAAAAGGTCCCTGCCAATTGGTTGAACACCCCGAACATGCCGGCGGTCAACGGCACCGATGCCAGGATGGCGGCGCTCTCAGTCCGCTTGGCCAGCAGCCGGAACCGGGCCTGGGCGTGGTCGGGGAACGTGGCTGTCAGTGAAACGCAGGCTGCCGCGGCGGTCAGCAGAACGGCCAGGCCAACTGCCCAGGGTTGCGCAGGAAAGAAACGCAGAGCGCTCAGGACTGCCGCACCCAGCCCGACGGCGACAGCCAGGTACAGTGCAAACCGCTGTGCGGCCAGCGGAAAGGAACGGGTGCGCAGGAACAACGCCAGAGTCAGGGCCAGCAGCAGGGGGAGCGTCCAGTTCTGGCGTCCAGCGTCAGCGCCGACCAACCACAGGCCCGGAGCAATACACGCGGCGGTGACCGCCGTCCCCAGCGTCAACCCCCGGTGAGCGGCGGCCACGGCGTCCCTGGCATCGGTGCGCGCGATGGAGCGACCCTTGGCGCGCTGGTCATCCAAGCGGGCAAGCCCGGAGGAAGCCAGTGCCAGTGTGGGCAGCAGCCCCAGGGTCAGGGTACCTGCCAGGGCAGCCAGAGCGGCCGCCCCCGCAGCGTCCGAGGCGACGGCACCGGCGCCGGTCCACAGTCCGGTGGCGAGGGCCAGGGTTGCGGCACCGCTGAAGAATGCGCGCCGCTGCGTGGAAATGGTTCCCAGCGCCGCCAGTGTCAGCACGGACAGCCCGGCCAGAAGCAGGGCTGCAACCGGAAGCCGTTCCGGAACGCCGTCGTACACATGGACCGTGCCGCCGAGTCCCGTGAGCCATCCGGCGGCGAGCAGGGCCGGGGCGAGGAGCGTTCCTCGGGGCGAACCTCCTGCAGCCATTCCGGCGGCTGTGCCTGCGGCCAGACCAAGCAGTGCCAGGCCCAGCAACAGCCATCCGGCAGAGTCCGGCGCAAGCGCGGCCAACAGGATTTCCGCACCGGCCCACATGCCCGCTGCAGTGAACGTTCCGGCCGCAAGGGCACTGGAGCGGCGGGTCCATTGGCCGGCAGTTCCGCTGGTTTCGCGGACCACCAGGTCCGTGACGTCGTAGACAACGGCGGCGGGCGGAGACTCTGCGGCGTTGCAGAGCAGCAGTGAGGAACCGTCCCGGACCCTTGCCTGGTCCAGGGACATGTCGGCATTGAGCTCGGTACCGTCCGCGGCAACCAACACCTTGGCCGCGACCTGCTCCGCCGGCGGGTCATCCAACAGCGTCAGAACCTGCGGCAGGAGAAGCCCAACAGGCTGGTCGGAGGGCAGGAGGAGATCAACGTGTTTCCGCGGGCCAACCAGCGTGACACGGGTGAGTGCATGCGCCATGGCGGTCAGGCTCCTGTCCCGGCCGGAACCCCGGTGGTGGTCTCCGGAAAGGTGCTTTCCGCAAAGGGCCAGGAGATGGACGTCTGCCGGGGTTGGGCCTGTTCCTCCTGCTTGGCGCGGTTCTCGGCCAGCAGGTTGCTGACAAAGGAATACCCCACGCACACGGCGGCAATCACCGCAGCGGCGGCGATGCTGAGGAGAAACAACCGGAGGCTGTCCATCCAGCGGCGTTCATTGGGGTTTTCCCCGTAGAGCAGCGCGGTCAGGAGCCTGTGCCGGCGCACGGTGACGGACTCGATGAGCTGGTTGTCGTAGTCGCTGGCCATGAAGGTCCCCTCGCCCTTGGACACGTTGGCTACATCCTTACACCGGCGTCGGGTTTTCGGGGCCGGTCGTGCCAAGCTGGGGACAACCTTGTGGATGAGTGCCGGCCGGGGGCGTTGTGCAATGCCCCCGGGCGGTGCTAATCCTTGTTTCACCAGCCCGCACTGAAGGAGATGTCATGAGTACCAATCCCGACACAGAAGAGCGCACCCTCAGCGAATGGAGCCGCCGCCTGACCCAGGCGCTGCAGATCCTGGACCTGGAAGTGGACCACAAGATGCTGGTGGAGCTGGCGGAACAGTCATCCAAGACCGTAGGCGCCAATGCGGGCCTGATCAGCACTTTTGTGGTGGGGTACGCCGCCGGGCTGTCCAAGACCAGCGGGCGCAAGGCAGCGGACGAAGCGGTTCGGAGCGCTGCCGATACAGCCTTCCAGCTTGCCGCCACCGGCCTGGAAGGCCCGGACCAGCCCGGCTGGAAGAACTCGGCACAGTAATCGGAACGGCGCCTGCGGGGGCTTCGGCACTGGCCGAAGACCCCGCAGGCACCCGCGGTTCCGGCTAGGCAGGCGCCCGGGTCTTGAAGTCTTCGACCTGTTCGTGTGCCGGGTCCAGGTTGGGCTCAACGCGCACGAGGACGGTCTTGGACACGGGTGTGTTGCTGCCTTCGGCCACATGGTCCATCGGGACCAGGACGTTGGCTTCGGGGTAGTAGGCGGCAACGCAGCCCTGCGGCGTGGGATACGAGACCACACGGAACTTCCGCAGAACCCGTTCCGCGCCATCGTGGTGTACTCCGTGGATGTCGACGTACTGCCCGTCAGCCAGACCCAGGTCCGTAATGTCCCTGGCGTTCATAAACAGGACATGCCGGCCGCCGCGGATGCCCCGGTAGCGGTCATTGTGCCCGTAGATGGTGGTGTTCCACTGATCGTGGGAGCGCAGTGACTGCAGGATCAGAGTGCCTTCAGGGCGCTCCACCGCTTCCAAATCATTGACCGTGATGATGGCCTTGCCGGTGGGAGTGTGGAAGGTGCGCGAATCCCGGGGGGCGTTGGGCAGGACAAAGCCGCCTTCGTGCCGGATCCGCTCGTTGTAGTTGTCACATCCCTCGACGACGCGGCCGATGTGTTCACGGATCAGGTCGTAGTTTTTCTCGTATCCCTCCCAGTCGGCATCGATCCGATCACCGACCACCAGTGCTCCCAGCCTGGAAACGATGGCGGGTTCGGAGAGCAGATTTTCCGACACCGGGGACAGGTTTCCGCGCGAAGGGTGCACCACGCACACGGTGTCCTCCACCGACACGAACTGCGGGCCGCTTTCCTGGATGTCCAGTTCCGTGCGTCCCTTCGTGGGCAGGATCAGCGCTTCCTCGCCGGTGATCAGGTGGGAGCGGTTCAGCTTGATGGAAATCTGCACCGTCATCTCGGTTTTCTGCATGGCAGCCTCGGCAAACTGCGTGTCGGAAATGGCCGAGATGAGGTTTCCTCCCAGCGCCAAGAAGACCTTGATGTGTCCTTCCTGCATCTTGTAGAAGGTTTCGACGGCGTCCACGCCGTGGTCCCGGGGCGGATCGAAGCTGAACTCCTTGCCCAGAGCATCCAGGAAGGCCGGCGGCATCTGTTCCCAGATGCCCATGGTGCGGTCGCCCTGGACGTTGCTGTGTCCGCGGATGGGCGCCGCCCCGGCTCCGGGCTTGCCGATGTTGCCGCGCAGCAGCAGCAGGTTGATGATTTCCTTGATCGTGGGCACAGCTTTCTTCTGCTGGGTGATGCCCATAGCCCAGCAGATAATGACCTTCTCGGCCCTGAGATACCGGTCGGCGAGCTCGTTGATTTCCTCGATGGGCAGGCCGGTGGCCTCCACAACGGTCTGGTCATCCAGATGCACCAAATGGTCTTTGAGGTCTTCCAGTCCTTCGCAGTGCTTTTCCAGGAAATCATGGTCCAGGACGGTGCCGGGATTTCGTTCCTCGGCTTCCAGGACCCGCTTGGAGATGGCCTGCAGCAGTGCCATGTCCCCGCCCAGGCGGATTTGCAGGAACTGATCGGCCAGCTCGGTTCCCTTGCCGGCAATGCCGCGCACTTTCTGCGGGTTCTTGTACCGCCGCATACCGGCCTCGGGGAGCGGATTGACAGCCGCGATGCTGCCGCCGTTGCGCTTGCACTCCTCAAGGGCTGTCAGCATGCGCGGATGGTTGGTTCCCGGATTTTGGCCCATGAGGATGATCAGGTCCGCTTTGCCGAAATCATCGTAGGCGACGGTGGCCTTGCCGATTCCGATGGTTTGGCCCATGGCCCAGCCGGAGGACTCATGGCACATATTGGAGCAGTCGGGCAGGTTGTTGGTGCCAAAGCCCCGCACCATCAGTTGGTACAGGAACGCGGCCTCGTTGGAGGTGCGGCCGCTGGTGTAGAAGGCGGCCTCGTGCGGGGAGTCCAGGCTGTTGAGTTTGTCCGCCACAATGCGGAACGCCTCGTCCCAGCTGATTGGACGGTAATGATCCTCGCCTGCAGGTTTGTAGACCGGTTCCGTCAGCCGGCCCTGCATGCCCAGCCAGTATTCGGTCCGGCCGCGAAGTTCAGTGATGCTGTGCTCGGCCCAGAACTCCGGGGAGATGACCACGGGCGTGGCCTCCCAGGTGACGGCCTTGACGCCCTCTTCGCAGTATTCGAATTTGCTGCGGTGCGAAGGGTCCGGCCAGGCGCAGCTGGGGCAGTCGAAACCGTCCTTTTGGTTCATTTTGAACGTGGCTTCCAGGGCCCGTTTTGCACCCATGTGCTGTATTGCCGGTTTCAGCGAGTGATAGACGGCAGGAAGTCCTGCTGCCCATTCCTTGGGGGGTGTAACCTCTATGTCCTTTTCATCCACGTTTTCCACGCGCGGTTCTTTCCGTACCACTGACGCACTTCCCTTCACCGTCCCGCCTTCGGCAGCCCGGAACCCTTCACGGCCCGGCGGACCGCCCCATCCGTATGAATAGGCCTAGCAGGTGACGCAGACCATATCAAGGTTTGCACTGCCGAGTCGCCGGACCGCTTGCGGGCGGTGGCCACGCGTGCCCACGTTGATCAGGTCCGGCGTCAGGGTTTCACGGCTGGTGGCTGCACCCCTGGCGCCGGCCACACGGTTATCCACAGGCCCGGTGCCCTGCATGGTGTTTTCCGGAGGGTCCGCGTTGGATGGAGCCACCGGCAGGCGGAAAGGGAAGCCCTCCAAAGGGGCATCAGCTCCGGCGCCGGACCTAACCGGACAATGGCGCGGCACGCGCGGAAAGTGGGCAGTGATGAAATTTGATATGGGTTCGCAGACGCTCGGAACACTCACCCGGCAAACAGGTTCCTCGAATGATGATCTGGGTCAGCTGGTCCGTTCGCTGGTCCAGGCGGTGGCGCCTTTGGAGGGCAAATTCAACGGATCGGGCCGGGTGAAGTTTGATGAGTTCAAGGCCCGCACAGACGAAGTGGCCAATGAATTGAACGGTTCCCTTGCCGCCATCCTCATGGGGCAGTCGGAAATGGACCGGTCTTTCCACCTGGGTGACCAGGAATCCGCGGACAACGCCGCGCAGCAGCAGGGGGCAGCGAGTTTCGATGCAGCCCGTTTCGGTTCCTCACGCTGACCTTCCGCTCCGTTTCCCGTTGTTTCCGTCCTGATTTTCTTTTACTGAGCGTTTTGCGCTGACTTCGAAAGGGTTTGCCATGTCCCAGGATCGTTTGAGCTATGACACCGATACGTCTTCTGCCGTGCAGGGGGAGATCGCGTCCATTGTGGGCCGCCTTGAGTCCCTCATCGGGGAACACGAGAAAGCGGTCAACTCCGCCATGTCGGATTTCCAGGCCGATGGCGTTTCGGAGGAATACCAGTCCGTGGAAAACCGTTTTCGAAATGCGGCCAACGAAACCCGGAACATCATTGGATTGGTGAAGCAGACCCTGAACCTGAACGATCAGACGGCCTCCGGTGCCGGAGCCCGGGCCAAAAGTGCTGTGCAGAACATCGGTTGACGGACAGTCGGCAGGTTGCTTCCGCGGGCTGGGGTGAGCAGGCCGGAGTGTCAGGACTGCCGCTGCAGGTGCGGAATGCGGCAAGATTGGTTAGGTGAGCATAGCCAAGACATCCCCGGAGAAATCGGCCTCTGCAGCCGCCGTCGATTCCGTCAGCACTGATACCCCGCCCAGCGGTAACCTGCGGGAGGAGTATCAGAGCCTGTCCGACCAGGTGCGGAAATACCGTTTTGCGTACTACAACGAAGATGCCCCCCTTGTTTCCGATGCGGAGTTTGACGAGCTGTACCAACGGCTTGAGGAACTCGAAGCGCTTCACCCTGAGCTGGTCAGCAATGATTCGCCCACACAGGAGGTGGGGGGAGAAGTTTCAGCGGCGTTTGCCCCGGTGGAACACCTTGCGCGTATGTACAGCCTGGAAGATGTCTTTTCCCTGGACGAGCTGGACGCCTGGGTCCGCAAGACCGAAGCGTCGGTGGCGAATATTGCTCCCGGCGAGAAAATCAAGTGGCTGACCGAGCTGAAGATTGACGGGCTGGCTGTGAACCTGCTGTACCGCAACGGAGACCTGGTCCGGGCCGCCACTCGTGGCGACGGCACCACGGGGGAGGACATCACGCACAATGTGCTCACCATTGCTTCCATCCCGCGGAAGCTCCACGGCGAGAACGTGCCGGCAGAGGTGGAAGTCCGCGGCGAGGTGTTCATCCCCTCCAAGGAATTCGGACACTTGAACGAGACCATGGTGGAGGCGGGGAAGGCGCCGTTTGCCAACCCCCGCAATGCCGCTGCCGGCTCCCTCCGGCAGAAAGACCCCGAAGTCACCGCCCGTCGCCCGCTAAGTATGTACGTGCACGGCATCGGCGCCCGTGAAGGTCTGACCGCCGCCAGCCAATCCGAGACCTACGCGCTGCTGAAGCAGTGGGGCCTGCCGACGTCGCCGTACTTTAAAGTCCTGGACAGTTATGACGAGGTGCTCCGGTACATCGCCACCAACGGTGAACACCGCCATGATCTTTCCCATGAGATCGACGGGATTGTGGTCAAGGTTGACGACTTCGCGCTGCAGCGCGCCCTCGGGCACACGTCCCGCGTGCCGCGGTGGTCCGTGGCCTACAAGTATCCGCCGGAGGAGGTGAACACCAAGCTGCTGGACATCCGGGTGAACGTGGGCCGCACCGGCCGGGTCACCCCCTACGGGATGATGACTCCGGTGTCCGTCTCCGGGTCCACAGTGGAAATGGCCACCCTGCACAACCAGGATGTGGTCAAGGCCAAGGGTGTGAAGATCGGCGACACCGTGGTGCTGCGCAAGGCCGGAGACGTAATCCCCGAAATCGTGGGCCCCGTCGTCGCTCTCCGCGACGGCAGCGAACGTGACTTTGTGATGCCGACTCACTGCCCCTCCTGCGGCACGGAGCTGAAGCCCGCGAAGGAAGGCGACGTGGACATCCGCTGCCCCAACGCCAAGTCCTGCCCCTCGCAGCTGCGGGAGCGCGTGTTCCATCTGGCCGGCCGCGGTGCCTTCGACATTGAGGCGCTGGGCTGGGAGGCGGCCATTGCGCTGACGCAGCCCGCCGAGCCCGAGGTCCCCCCGCTGACCAGTGAAGCCGGGCTCTTTGACCTGAACATCGAGGATCTGGCCGAGGTGCGGATTCAGCGGCCCAAACGGGTCAAGGGCGTAGTGGACGGCACGGAGCTGGTTCCCTATTTCTACTCCAAGGGCACGGCCAAGAAACCCTCCGAACCCACCGCCACCACCCGCAAACTCTTCACCGAGCTGGAAAAGGCCAAGACCCAGCCGCTGTGGCGGGTACTCGTGGCCCTGTCCATCCGGCACGTCGGCCCCACGGCGGCGCGGGCGCTCGCAACAGCCTTCGGCTCCATGGCCGCCATCCGGGCGGCCAGCGAGGAGCAGCTGGCCCATGTGGACGGTGTTGGCCCCACGATTGCCGCCGCGCTGACCGAATGGTTCGAAGAGGAGTGGCACCGCGAGATTGTGGACCGCTGGGCCACGGCCGGCGTGCGGATGGCTGATGAACGCGATGAAACCATGCCCCGCACCTTGGAGGGTATGACCATTGTTGTCACCGGAACCCTGCCGACCTTCAGCCGGGACGAGGCGAAGGAAGCCATCATTACCCGCGGCGGCAAAGCCTCCGGATCCGTTTCCAAGAAAACCGACTACCTCGTGGCGGGGGAGAACGCCGGCACCAAGCTGGACAAGGCGGAGTCCCTCGGTGTGCCGGTGCTGGACGAGGACGGCTTCCGCCGGCTGCTTGACGGGCGGCTGTTGGAGGAGGAGACAGCATGACGCCGCTTCCGGATCCTGCAGGCGTGCCGGTGGAGGATCCGCTGGAGCTGCTCGATGTGGCACGCGAGGCGGCTGCGGCAGGTGCGGCCGTGCTGGCCCGGCGAACCGCCGAAGGGCTGAACGCGGTCAATAAGAGCGCCGCCGGCGACTGGGTCACCGAATTCGACACTGCCGCCGAACGGGCGGTGCGGGAAGTCATTAACCGCCGCCGCCCGCGGGACACTGTCACCGGCGAGGAACTGGACGCCAGTGTTCCGGCGAACGCCTCCGGCATCCGCTGGTCCATCGATCCGCTCGACGGCACCACCAACTTCATCCGCAACATTCTCTACTACGCCACGTCGGTGGCCGCAGTGAACGACGACGGCGTCTGGCTGGCCGGCGTTGTGCACGCCCCGGCGCTGGTGCGGGTGTATTCGGCCGCCCGCGGACATGGCGCCTGGCTGGCCGAACACGGCACGGTCCGGAAGCTGACCGGACCGGACCCGGAGCGGATCGGCAAGCTCCTGGGCACCGGATTCTCCTACGACGCCGCGGTTCGTAAGGAGCAGTACGCAGCGCTGCCGCACTTAGCGGCAGGATACGCGGACGTCCGCCGGCTGGGGTCCGCCGCCCTGGATTTATGCATGGTTGCCGACGGTGCCCTGGACGCCTACGTTGAGCGCGGCCTCAACGAATATGACTATGCCGCCGGCGCCCTGATCGCCGAGGAAGCAGGTGTTCCGGTGCGCCGCCCCGCACCGCCGGGAAGCGACGCCGAACGGCTGGCAGCAGTGACCGCGGCCGGTGCCGCCGTTGGCACTGCCTGAGTTTTGGGATAGCGCCTGGGCAGAGTGACTGCACCTGTTACCTGCCGTTGAACCGTGCGGCGTTGAAACCGCAGGCCGGACGTTAGGGTCCGTCGGCGGGATGCCGGGCGGCGACTATGATTTCCCGGCTGGACGCGGGATCCAGCGGCCCGCCTTCCCAATCGCCGCACCAGTCCACCTCGCCAAAGCCGGCTTCCTCCAGCAGCCTCGCCAGGACGTCCGCCCGGGTGAATTTCAGCGTGCTGCGGCTGGCAAAGCGCTCGCCGTCGGCCAGGAATCGGGTTCGGTCCTCGAAGGTGACGAGGACGCCGTCGGGCTCTTCTTCAGCGGCGATCAGTTCCCACTCAACTTCCAGCGGCCCCGCCGAGGATTCCTGCCGTTCCGGACCCGCACTGCCGCTGTCCCATTCCAGCCACGCCTTGGTGGCCGGATTCCGGGACTCAAAATAGAACGTTCCGCCGGGGGTCAGCCGTGAGCGTACCGCTTCGAGGGTGGCAAGGATTTCAGCTTCGGTCAGCAGGCACTGGAACGCGTGCCCGGTCATCACGGCAGCATCAAACGGGCCCGCCGGCAGATTTACGGCGGTTCCATGCAGCCAGGTGACCAGCTCGCCGCCGTCGCGCGACCGCGCGGCTGCCAGCATGCCGGCGGCCGGATCAATGCCGGTCAACGTGTGTCCGGCGCGCGCCAGACGGACCGCGAAGCTGCCTGTACCGCAGCCGATGTCCGCGATCCGCAGCGGTCCGCGTTGGCTGACCGAGCCCAGCATCCCCGCGTAGAAATCGGTGTCCCAGCTGCCGGCGTTGTCCTCGTCGTACAGCGCCACCAGCCGCGGCTCGTTGTACTGCGTATCAACCACTGTGTTCCCCCGGCGCCAACTGCGGTGCCGGCCATGTTGACCGAGCACTCCAAGGCTGCTTCCGCCATGCTAGCCCAGCCGGAATGGCCCAAGGGTGACGAATTAAGCCGTGAGTAAAGTGGGCTTCAGTGGACGGGTCTTTGGGCAGGTGGGAGCGGATAATTGATCGAACTTGCTTGGCATTCAGGGACTAGGAGGAACCCCATGACCCGTAAAGTAACTGCTGCACCGCGGAAGTCCTCAACTGCTGCGGCTGAGCGCGTCCCCACATCCAAGCATCCCACTCCCGCTGATCTTGACACGGCCTATTTCGCGGGGCTGTTGGACGAGCGGATCGGGCAGACCCGGGAAAAGGTCAGTGCTGTTGTGGAGGACATCCGGGAAGTGACACTCGCGGCAAAGGACACGCCGGCGGACGACGAGCATGACCCCGAGGGGTCCACCGTCTCGGTGGAGCGGAACAATGAGATGGCGCTGCTCGCTGCCGGCGAGGCGTCGCTCATCGAGCTGCTCGATGCTCAGGTGCGTCTGGACGAGGGTACCTACGGGGTCTGTGAGATGTGCGGCAATCCCATTCCCGCCGAACGCCTCGAAATTCGCCCGGAGGCGCGTTATTGCGTTGCCTGCGCAGCCGCTGTCCGGCGTCGTTAGCGGGCTACGGGCAGGCATCGTTCACGCGCCGCGGTTCGGGGCAACTGTGCACCCGTCCGCCGCGGCGCGTGTCCGCCGTCACGGTCGTCGCACGGACGGGGTTTGGGCGGGCTAGAATCTACGTTGGAAATCAAGACCCACGTAAGGATTCGTAACACGCATGAGCATCACCGTCCGGCAGGCCACCGAGGCAGACTTTGACGACATCCGCCGGATCACCCGTGATGCGTACCTAAGCGCCGGGTTTATCGAAGCAGACAATCCCTACGTCAAGGATCTGGAGAACGTTGAAGACCGCGCGGCCAACGCCGTGGTGTGGGTGGCTGAACTCGACGGCAAGGTAGCTGCTTCCACCGCCATCACCTTCGCCGGCCAGCCGTACACGGACATTGCGATCGAGGGTGAACTGGAATTCCGCATGCTCGCGGTGGATCCGGCCCTGCAGCGCGGCGGCGTCGGCCGGGCTCTCGTTGCCGCCGTCATCGAGTACGCGCGCAGCCTCGACGGGATCCACACCGTCAGCCTGACCAGCATGACGCCGATGACCAACGCGCATGCCCTGTACAAGTCCATGGGCTTTAAGCGCGTTCCCGAGCGCGACTGGTACGTCCCGAACGAGGACATTATCCTCTGGGTCTTCTGCCTGGAGCTCTGACACCGGGTCCCTTCGGAGTAAACCTCCGCAGGGAACTCAAGGAGGTTTACGGAACCCCTGCCCGCATCCGCGTGGGCGGGGGTTTTGTATGTTCCGGCCCGGGAAATCCGGTGTGCAGATACGGCGGGTTCGGCGGGGCGCTGCATCGTCCGGTGTGCAGATACGGCGACCTCCGCGCGGATTAACTCGCCAGACCTGCACACCGAATGAGCAGAAGTACCGGGCAACCCGCCAGACGTGCACACCGGATGGTGCCGCGAGAATCCGTTGGAAGTTGGAAGTTGGAAGTTGGAAGTTGGAAGTTGGAAGTTGGAAGCCAGGCCCCATGCGCTGGCCTTTGGGAGCAAGGTGCTGGCGGGCCCCGGCACGCTCCCGGTGTGCAGATACGGTGGGTTTGGCGGGGCGCCGCATCGTCCGGTGTGCAGATACGGTGACCTCCGCGCGGATTAACCCGCCAGACCTGCACACTGAATGAGCAGACGTACCGGGCAACCCACCAGACGTGCACACCGGATGTCGCGCCTTCCATCCCCGGGTCGGCCGCCGTCGATTCGACTCCCGGACAGGGCCGCCCCCGGCATGAACCACGAAAAACCGCCCCACCAAACGCCGTAGACTGGAACGGATACCTTTTTATCCGTAAAAGACGCATGGGAGACTCATGTCTGAGATCAATCGTGAGGCTGTGGCGCACCTGGCGCATCTGGCCCACATTGAGATGACCGAGGATGAACTGGCCAAGATGGCCGGCGAACTGGATGTCATTGTTGATTCGATCAAATCCGTAAGCGAAGTTGCCGGTGAGGACATCCCGGCCACCTCCCACCCGATCCCGCTGGTCAACGTGTTCCGCGAGGATGTTGTGGGGCAGACGCTGACCAATGAAGAAGCGCTCTCCGGTGCTCCCGATAATGCGGCCGGCCGCTTCAAGGTCCCTGCCATCCTGGATGAGGAGTAAAGACTTCCATGAATGAACTGATCACATCGAGCGCCGCCGTCCTGGCGGACAAGCTCGCAGCCGGCGAGGTCTCCGCCGTTGAAGTTACGCAGGCACACCTGGACCGCATCTCCGAGGTCGACGGCGCCGTCAACGCCTTCCTCCACGTGAACACCGACGAAGCGCTGGCCGTTGCGGCCGACGTCGATAAGGCCCGCGCCGCCGGTGAAACCCTGCACACCCTTGCCGGCGTGCCGATCGCCATCAAGGACCTCATTGTCACCAAGGGTCAGCCCACCACGGCCGGCTCCAAGATGCTTGAGGGCTGGATGAGCCCGTATGACGCCACTGTGATTACCCGGATCCGTGCTGCGCGCATGCCGATGCTGGGCAAGACCAACCTGGACGAATTCGCCATGGGTTCCTCCACCGAGCACTCTGCGTTTGGCCCCACCCGCAACCCGTGGGACCTGGACCGCATTCCCGGCGGGTCCGGCGGCGGTTCGGCTGCTGCCGTTGCTGCCTTCGAGGCTCCGCTGGCACTGGGCACGGACACCGGCGGGTCCATCCGCCAGCCCGCCGCCGTCACCGGTTCCGTGGGTGTGAAGCCCACCTACGGCGGGGTTTCCCGCTACGGTGCCATTGCCATGGCCTCCTCGCTGGACCAGATCGGCCCGGTGTCCCGCACCGTGTTGGACGCTGCGCTGCTGCAGGAAGTCATTGGTGGACACGACCCCCGGGATTCCACCTCGCTGACCGATCCCGTGGGCAACCTCGTGGAAGCAGCCCGCAACGGCAACGTGGCCGGCATGCGCATCGGCGTCGTCAAGGAACTGCAGGGCGAAGGCTACGAAGCAGGGGTCCTAGCCCGCTTCAACGAATCCCTGGAGCTCCTCAAGGATGCCGGCGCGGAAATTGTTGAGGTCTCCTGCCCCAACTTCAAGTACGCCCTGGGCGCCTACTACCTGATCATGCCCTCCGAGGCTTCCTCGAACCTGGCCAAGTACGACGGCGTCCGGTACGGCCTGCGTGCCCTGCCCGCCGACGGCCCCATGACCATTGAGCGCGTCATGGGCGCCACCCGCGCCGCCGGCTTTGGCGACGAGGTCAAGCGCCGCATCATCCTGGGCACCTATGCCCTGTCCGCCGGTTACTACGACGCCTATTACGGCTCGGCCCAGAAGGTGCGCACGCTGATCCAGCGCGACTTCAACGCCGCGTTTGCCCAGGCCGACGTGCTGATTTCCCCGACCTCGCCCAACACGGCGTTCAAGCTGGGGGAGAAGCTGGACGATCCGCTGGCGATGTACCTGAACGACGTCGCCACCATTCCGGCAAACCTGGCCGGCGTACCGGGCATCTCGATCCCCGGCGGCCTGGCCGACGGACTGCCGGTGGGCATCCAGTTCCTGGCTCCGGTCCGCGAAGATGCCCGGTTGTACCGTGCCGGAGCAGCCCTGGAACGCCTGCTGGAACAGAAGTGGGGCGGCCCGCTGCTGGCCTCTGCACCCGTACTCGGAGGAGTGAAGTAATGTCTGCGCACATCCAGGACGAGACCCTGTCCTTCGAAGAGGCCATGGAGAAGTATGATCCGGTGCTCGGTTTTGAGGTCCATGTGGAGCTCAACACCAACACCAAAATGTTCTCCGATGCGCCCAACGTCTTCGGTGACGAGCCGAATACCAACGTCACGCCGGTGTGCCTGGGTATGCCCGGCGTGCTGCCGGTGGTGAACAAGACTGCCGTGGAGTACTCGATCCTGATCGGCCTGGCACTGAACTGCAAGATCGCCGAATCCTGCACCTTTGCCCGGAAGCAGTACTTCTACCCGGACACACCCAAGAACTTCCAGACCTCGCAGTACGAAGACCCCATTGCGTACGACGGTTACCTGGACATCGAACTGGAGGACGGGACCGTGTTCCGCGTCGAGATCGAGCGCGCGCACATGGAGGAGGACGCCGGCAAGCTGACCCACATGGGTGGCGCCACGGGCCGCATCCAGGGCGCCGACTTCTCGCTGGTGGACTACAACCGCTCCGGCGTGCCGCTGGTGGAGATTGTTACCAAGCCCATTGAGGGTGCCGGGTCGCGCGCGCCCGAGCTGGCCAAGGCCTACGTGGCCGCGGTCCGCGAGATCGTGAAGAACCTGGGCGTTTCCGACGCCAAGATGGAACGCGGCAACGTGCGCTGTGATGCCAACGTGTCGCTGCGCCCGTATGGCCAGGAAAAGTTCGGCACGCGCTCGGAAACCAAGAACGTGAACTCGCTGCGCGCCGTCGAACGCGCCGTCCGGTTCGAAATCCAGCGCCACGCCGCCGTCCTGGAATCGGGCAACAAGATTGTCCAGGAAACCCGCCACTGGCACGAGGACACCCGCTCGACGACGTCGGGCCGGCCCAAGTCCGACGCCGATGACTACCGCTACTTCCCGGAGCCGGACCTGGTTCCCGTGGTCACCACCACGGAATGGATCGAGGAGCTGCGCTCCCGCCTGCCCGAGCCGCCGGCCGAGCGCCGCAAGCGTCTGCAGGCCGACTGGGGTTACTCGGACGCCGAGTTCCGCGACGTGGTCAACGCCGGTGTCATGGATTCCATTGAGGAAACCATTGCCGCCGGAGCCTCCGCACAGGTGGCCCGCAAGTGGTGGATGGGCGAAGTGTCCCGCCGCGCCAAGGAAGCCGAAGTGGACCCCACCGAGGTGGGCGTGACACCGGAGCTGATCGTGGAACTTGACCGCCTGATCCAGGCCGGCAAGATCAACGACAAGCTGGCCCGCCAGGTGCTCGACGGCGTGCTCGCCGGCGAAGGCACCCCGGAGGAAGTCATTGAGGCGCGCGGCCTGGCCGTGGTGTCCGACGACGGCCCCCTGCTCGAAGCCATCGACGCCGCCCTTGCAGCTCAGCCCGACGTCGCGGACAAGATCCGCGGCGGCAAGGTCCAGGCTGTGGGCGCCATTGTTGGCGGCGTCATGAAGGCCACCCGCGGACAGGCCGACGCCGGCCGCGTGCGCGAACTGATCCTGGAACGCCTCGGCGTGCAGGGCTAACCAGGCTCATCGCATAAAAACTGCCGGCCCCGGGGATCCCCCGGGGCCGGTGGTATTTATGAGCCGGCGGTGCTTAACAACAGACGCCGGAGTTGGGCTGACGGTAGGGTTCAGGCATGGCCAATCATCCTCCAGCAGAAATCTCCGTGGATGCTGACCTGGTGCGGCAGCTGCTCCGCGAACAGCACCCCTCCCTGGCGGATATGCCGCTGCGGCCGGTCGCCAACGGCTGGGACAACTACATCTTCCGGCTCGGCGCCAACTACGCGGTCCGGCTTCCCCGGCGGCTCTCGGCGGCGCAGCTGACCGCCAATGAGCAGCAATGGCTCCCGGGGCTCACAGCGGATCTTCCGGTCGCAACCTCGGCTCCGGTATTTCCGGGCAAACCTTCAACGGCGTTTCCCTGGCCCTGGAACATCACGCGCTGGTTTGACGGACTCGAGGTGTCACTGCAGCCGCGGGACCGCAACGTTGCCCTTGCCGCGCAGCTGGCCGGGTTCCTGAATGCCTTCCACCAGCCGGCCCCGTCGGGGTTTCCTTTCAATGCGGTGCGCGGAATCCCGCTGGAGAACCGCAACGACGCGGTCCTGGACCGGCTGGCCAGCGGCATGGTCCCGCACGCCGCCCGCGTCCGGGAACTGTGGGACGCCAGCCTGAAACTTCCGCCCTGGCCCGGCCCGGCGCTGTGGCTGCACGGTGACCTGCATCCGGCAAACCTGGTGGGCACTGCCGACGGCGCACTACAGGCCGTCATCGACTTCGGGGACCTGACCGCGGGAGATCCGGCCACCGACCTCGCCGCCGCCTGGCTGGTGTTTGACCAAAACGGGCGCAGTGCCTTCCGTGCGGCTCTGGGGGGACAGTACGACGCCGACCCTTATGTTTGGGGCAGGGCGCAGGGTTGGGCGGTATGCATGGCTTCGGCCCTGCTCTCCAACTCCGATGACCATCCGGGGATGTACCTGCTGGGCTCGGAAACACTGATGGAGATCCTGACGGACGTGCGGGACTGGCTCTGATGCGGGCACGTGAAGGAGACAGCGTGGACTGTGACGTGTTGATTATCGGCGGCGGCATCGCCGGTCTATCACTGGGCTCGGCCCTGGCCGGCCGGACCAGCGTCCTGCTGGTGGAGGCCGAGGAAACACTGGGGTTCCACACCTCCTCCCGCTCGGCGCGCCAGCTTATTCCAAGCTACGGCCCGCCGGTCATCCAGGACCTGACGGTGCGGACCCTGGCAATGATCCGGGCGCTGGAGGTCCACCTGCCCGAACCGGTACTTACGGCGCGCAGCTTTCTGCTGGTGGGCAGCGAAGAAACGGTGCGGGACCGGGCCAGCGGCCACATGCATCCCATCACCGAAGCACAGCTGCAGGCACTGGCTCCGGAGCTGAAGCCGGGCTGCTTTGCCGCGGCGGGGCTGGACACCACCTCCGTTGCCTGCAACACCGACGCGCTGATGGAGTATCACCACCGGCGGATCCTGGACCGCGGCGGCCGCATTCGAACTGCCTCCCCGGTCCGCAGTGCGGTGTTTGAGGCCGGAACCGCCGAAACGGGGCCCGGGGCACCTGCCGCGGACTGCACCGGGAGCTGGGTGAGCGCAGCGGGGGACACCAGCATCAGGTCCCGTGTGGTGGTCAACGCCGCGGGAGCATGGGCCGATCAGCTGGCGGACCTCTACTCAGCCCGTCCGCGCGGGCTGCAGCCCTACCGCCGGACCGCCGCCGTCGTCGACGTGCAACATCCGCTGGCCGAAGACGCACCGATGGTGGCGGACGCCGATGAGTCCTTCTACTACCGCCCCGAAGGGCGGCAGGTGCTGATCTCGCCGTCGGAGAGCATTCCCAGCGCACCGATGGACGCCCAGCCGCAGGCCGATGACGTTGCCGCGCTGGTGACGCGGGTCAATGCCTTGACGACCCTAGGCATCACCGGTGTGGCGAGGTCCTGGACGGGACTGCGCACCCAAGCCGCTGACGGGCTTCCGGTGGTGGGGTACGACGACGTGGTTCCGGGCTTCTTCTGGCTCGCCGGACAGGGTGGCTACGGCTTCCAAACATCATCCGGAATCGCCGAACTTGGGGCTGCTCTGCTACTGGGTGAGACGTCGGAAATACCTGCTGCTGAGGCACTTCGTCCGGCCCGGATCACCCTGTGACCAATCTCTCACCGCTCCTTCGTAACGAATCAGCTCAAGCCGGCGTGAATGGTCTTTTTTGGACGAACAGGTGCCTACAGTTGAAGGACAAAGCCAAGTGGGCTTTCTCTTCTTTTTGATCCACCTTTTTGCCTGAAAGGTCTGTCTCAGTGTCAGATATCTTGCCGCCACAGCTGGTTGGCGTGCAGCAGCGTTCCCTCTATGTAAAAGCCCGTACAGTGCTGACCGTTATTTCCAGCGTATGGCTGGTTATGGCAGTAACCGGGGTTGGATTCTTTTCCGGAGGGACAACATCTCTGGCCCTGTCCCTGATCCTGCTGTACGGGACGGGTGTTGCACTGATTGTGGTGATTGCGGGCATTTACCGATTGGTCAAGAAGTCAGCCGTCCGCCGTGCTGAGAGTGTCCCCGATGACACGGCCGCCCTGGCCTTCGTTGACACCACCCGTTCGGCAACTGAAGAACTGCGCGCTGCGCTGCGTCCGCCGGCTGCGACCGGCCGGCAGTACGCGCCTGTGGCACGGACCGTTGGGCCGGCGGTCTCCATGTCTGATGCGGTTGCCGCGGCACGCGCAGCGTCCATTGCTGCGGCCGTTGCATCAGCTGTTGCTGAAGCCGCAGCAGCCGAGGAAACGCCGGCACGCCCGGCCGTCGCGAAAAAGCGGGTGGCCGCCGCTTCCACGGTAAAGCCGACGGCTAAGACGGCGGCCTCGGCACCCGCGGGGAAGGCAGGCGCTAAGGCGGCAGCGGCAACGGTCAAGGCACCTGCGAAGGAACCGGCCAGGACTACGGCGGCCAAGACCACAGCGGCCAAGACCACAGCCAAGCCAGCGGCCCCGAAAAGCCCCGTCAACAAGTCGGCCGCGGCAAAGAGCCCGGCAAAGAAGCAGCAGAAACCCCGGGGCGCCAACCCGCAGGTGAAGAACGCGGCGCCCAAGACTGCGGCACCCAAGACTGCGGCGCCCAAGACTGCGGCACCCAAGGGGCGTCCGGTCAGCAATCCCGGTTCGAAGTCCGCTTCACTGAAGCGTCCCGGCGCCTCCAATCGGGTGCCGGGCAAAAAGCAGTCCGGAAGCAGCGGTGCAGATGCGGCCGCCGGCACGAGCGGCCCGGCGGCCTCTGTTTCCGCGAAGTCCCAGCAATGCAGCCCGGCCAAGGGCCAGCGGCCCTCGCTAGTGCTGGCCTCCAGCAACCCGGCTCCGCAGGCTGCCCGCCCGGTGCATGAAGCACTGACCCGCCAAAGGGCTTCCTGACCCGTAGTGCCGCCGGCCATGCACGTTCAGGGAGTTGCCAGCTTTCCTACAGTTCGTGCCCAGCCAGGCCGTTTATCGTAGTAGATACCTCATAAGGGTGCGAGTGATGAATGGATAGAGTAGTGACCTATCCGGCGCCGGCAGACTAGGGTTGTTCCCCCAACCACCCCACAGTCTGCCGGCGCTTTTCCTTTGCCCAAAACCTCTTTGCCCAAAATCTCTTGCCCGGAAACCCCGCGCTGTGCCTGGTCCGTGCGGCAATGCCTAGTCGGTGCGAAAATCCGCAAACTCGCCCGTGGCCCGGGCCCAAGTGTCCTGGACCCCGGTGACCGTTCCCGGCGCGGCCGGCGAGTTCAGCCACTGCAGTAGTTCCGCCAGGGCTGCGCGGGGTCCTTCCGCCACCACCTGGACGGAGCCGTCGCTGTGATTGGCCACCACCCCGGTCAGTCCCAGCCGGGTGGCCTGCTGCAGGGTCCGGTAGCGGAACCCCACAGCCTGCACTTCACCGGTGATCCGGGCGGTCAGGCGGGCAGGGGCGGCAGCATCCGTAGGCATCATGGGCCTAGAGTAGCGGTGTGCCCAGCACCGAGTCAGCAGCAGCAAGCAGGGAACCGTCCGCCACTGCCACTCTGCAGGCCTCAATCTCCGGTGCCAAATACCGGTCCGGTCCCGGACCCGGCACCACTGCCCGCAGGGCCGTACGCACCGCGCCGACCGCCGGAGCACTGCGGCAGGTGGAAACACCGCCGTCGCGCATGTCCAGCGCCCGTGCCGAGGTGAGGATTTCAATGGCCAGGACCCGCGTCAGTCCGTCAATGGAGCGGCGTAGCTTCAGTCCGGCCGCCCAGCCCATCGACACATGGTCTTCCTGCATTGCCGAGGAGGGAATGGAATCCACGGAGGCCGGAACGGCGAGGCGCTTGAGCTCGGAGACGATCCCGGCCTGCGTGTACTGGGCGATCATATGCCCTGAATCCACACCCGGGTCAAAGGCCAGGAATGCATTGAGTCCGTGGCTGCGGGACCGGTCCAGGAAGCGGTCCGTCCGGCGTTCGCTCATGGAGGCAACGTCAGCGACGGCGATGGCCAGGAAATCCAGCACATAGCCCACCGGTGCGCCGTGGAAATTGCCGTTGGACTCCAGCCGCCCGTCCAGAGTGACCACCGGGTTATCGATGGCCGAGGCACGCTCACACGCCGCAACGTTCTCTGCATGGAGCAGCGTGGACCGTGCGGCGCCGTGCACCTGGGGTGCGCAGCGCAGCGAGTAGGCGTCCTGTACCCGGGTGAAGCCGCCGGTTTTCTGCTCTTCGATCAGGGTGGATCCGGCCAGGACGGCGCGGATGTTCGCGGCGGACTCGGCCTGCCCGGGCTGCGGCCGCAGGGCCTGCAGATCCGCGGCAAACACTGAGTCGCTGCCCAGCAGGCCCTCCACGCTCATGGCTGCGGCGAGGTCCGCGGTGGAGAGCAGCAGGTGCAGATCTGCGATCGCGAGCGTGAGCATGCCCAGCATTCCGTCGGTGCCGTTGATCAGGGCCAGGCCCTCCTTTTCCTGCAGCTCCAGCGGCTCCAGCCCGGCGGCCGCCAGGGCGACGGCGGCGGGAACGCGGTCGCCGTCGGCCGTGCGGACCTCACCTTCGCCCATCAGGGCCAGCGCGCAGTGGGAGAGGGGAGCGAGGTCGCCCGAGCAGCCCAGCGATCCGTACTCGCCCACCACCGGGGTGATGCCCGCGTTGAGCAGCCTCGCGTAGGCCAGTGCCACATCCGGACGGACCCCGGTGCGGCCGGTGGCCAGGGTGGAGAGACGGTTCAGCATCAGGGCCCGCACCACCTCGGTGTCCACTTCCGCGCCCGACGACGCCGCGTGGCTGCGGATCAGCGAACGCTGCAGCTGCCGGCGCTGTTCGGGCACGATCTGCTTGACGGCCAGGGCGCCGAAGCCGGTGGAGACGCCGTAATGAGGCTTGTCGTCGGCGGCGAGCTCCTCGATGACCGCGCGTGAAGAGCGCATGGCGGTGAGCGCCTCAGCTGCCAGCGCCACGGGGGCGCCGTGCCGGGCGACGGCGACGATGTTCTCCGCGGTCAGGGCGCCGGTGCCCAGTTCGACGGCGGAGCGGGGGGTCTGCAGGGTTTCCATCCTCTTATCTGAGCATGGGAACGGCAGTGGGCCTAGCCGGCCGCCGATTCCCTTTCTGGGATCCCAGACACTGCACTAGGATCTGGACATGTCTGAGAGCTATTCCCGGGTGCAGGTTCCCGCTGCCGCGCAAGTCCTGTCCATTCTGCGGTATTTGGGAACACAGGCCGGACCGGTCAGCGCCACGGCCGTCTCCCGTGATCTCTCCCTGCCGCGTTCCACCACATACCACCTGCTTGCTGCCCTGGTTCGCGACGGCTTTGCCGTGCATCTGCCGGAGGAGCGCAAATACGCCCTCGGGGCAACGGCGCATGAGCTCGGCACCGGTTATGCCCGGCAGGCACCACTGCAGCGCATCGGCCGGTTTCCGCTGCGCAAACTGGTGTCCTCTGCCCGCCTGACCGCGCACCTGGCCGTACTGCAGGGCACCGACGCCATCTACGTCATCGAGGAACGGGCACCGAGACAGGAGCCCCTGGTGACCGACGCCGGGATCCGGCTGCCGGCCCACCGCACCGCCAGCGGGCGGGCCATGCTGGCCCAGATGACCGACGCGCAGTTGCGGGCGCTCTACCCGGATCCGGAGAACATGCGGTCCGGCCGCGCCGGCGGTCCTGCTCTCTCGGTCCTCCTGGCGCAGGTGCGCGAGTGCGGCTACGCGTGGGAGGAGAACGAGGTGACGGAGGGCTTTTCCTCCATCGCCGTGCCGGTCCTGGACCGCTCCGGGCACGCGGTCGCCAGTGTCACCCTGACGGCGCCGAACCGGTTGCAGGGGGATCAGGGGGTTCCGTCGGCGTCGCAGGGAATCCATGATTTCGCGGTCCGGCGGCTGCCGGAGGTGTCCCGGTGCGCCGTCGAAATCTCCCGCCGGCTCGGAGCCCAGCCAGCCTCGGCTCCGACTCCGGTTGCGTAAAGGCTCCGGCACATCAGCCGGCACGCGCGCTGTCAGACCGCACGTCACAAAAGGGTGGAAACGAAGCGCAGCCCCGCCAGCACCTAAGTTTCTGCCCGCGTGCTGTCTGAGATCCCAGACAATGCGGATTTCCTCTCCGGCTGGATACCGCCCGTCGGCTACGGTCTGGTCATGGCTACCACTCACGACCCTTCCCGCAGCATCCGAGCCCCCCGCGGCACCGCCCTCACCGCCGGAAGCTGGCAGACCGAGGCGCCCCTGCGGATGCTCATGAACAACCTGGACCCGGAGGTGGCCGAGCGGCCCCAGGACCTGGTGGTCTACGGCGGCACCGGCCGGGCAGCTCGGAGCTGGGAGGCCTACGACGCGATCGTGGCCACCCTGTCCACCCTGGCCGACGACGAGACCCTGCTGGTCCAGTCCGGCAAACCCGTGGGTGTGTTCCGGACCAACGTGTGGGCACCGCGCGTGCTGCTCGCCAACTCCAACCTGGTGGGGGACTGGGCCACCTGGCCCGAGTTCCGCCGGCTGGAGGCCGAGGGCCTGATGATGTACGGGCAGATGACGGCCGGATCCTGGATCTACATTGGCACCCAGGGCATCCTCCAGGGCACCTACGAGACCTTCGGTGCGGTGGCCCGGAAACTCTTTGACGATGAAAACGCCACCCTCGCCGGCACGCTGACCCTGACCGGCGGCTGCGGCGGCATGGGCGGGGCGCAGCCGCTGGCCGTGACCCTGAACGGGGGTGCGGTGCTGATTGTCGATGTCGACGAAACCCGCCTGCGCCGGCGGGCCGGCAAGCGCTACCTGCAGGAGGTGGAAACGGACCTGGACACCGCCGTCGCCAAGGTCATGGCCGCCAAGGCCGAGAAACGGGCGCTGTCGGTAGGGCTGGTGGGCAACGCCGCCGAGGTCTTCGAGGAGCTGCTGCGCCGCCAGCTGGCCGGGGACATCAGCGTGGACATTGTCACTGACCAAACCTCCGCGCACGACCCGCTGAGCTATCTGCCGGCGGGCATCTCCGTGGCGGACTGGGAAGCCGAATCAACGGCGGACCCCGAGGGGTTCACGAAGAAGGCCCGCGAGTCCATGGCCCGCCAGGTTGCTGCCATGGTGGGTTTCCAGGACGCCGGCGCGGAGGTGTTCGACTACGGCAACTCCATCCGCGACGAAGCACGCCAGGGCGGTTATGACCGGGCCTTCGAGTTCCCCGGGTTTGTTCCCGCCTACATCCGCCCGCTTTTCTGTGAGGGGATGGGCCCGTTCCGCTGGGTTGCGCTGTCCGGTGATCCGCAGGACATTGCCGTCACGGACGCCGCGATGAAGGAACTCTTTCCCGAAAACACCCGTCTGCACCGCTGGCTCGACGCAGCTGCGGAGCACGTCGAGTTTGAGGGGCTGCCGGCCCGCATCTGCTGGCTGGGCTACGGCGACCGGGCCAAGGCAGGGCTGCTGTTCAACTCCCTCGTCGCCCAGGGCAAGGTCAGCGCGCCCATCGTCATTGGCCGCGACCATCTGGACTCCGGCTCCGTGGCCTCGCCCTACCGCGAGACCGAAGCCATGGCCGACGGCTCCGACGCCGTGGCCGACTGGCCCCTGCTCAACGCCCTGCTGAACACCGCCTCCGGCGCCACCTGGGTTTCCATCCACCACGGCGGCGGCGTGGGCATTGGCCGCTCCATCCACGCCGGGCAGGTGTCGGTGGCCGACGGCACCGAGCTGGCCGCGCAAAAGCTGGAACGGCTCCTGACCAACGATCCGGGTACCGGGGTGATCCGCCACGTTGACGCCGGCTATCAGCGGGCCTCCGACGTCGCCTCCGAACGCGGCATCCGCATTCCGATGGAAGAGTAGGGTCCATGGATCCGACACCCGCTTCACCCGTCAACGCCCTGATGGCCGCCATCGAGGGAACCGGGCGCGATATCCGCCGGGGCGGATACTCCCGCCCGGTCTACTCCACCGCGGAACTGGACCTGCGTGAATGGTTCACCGCTGAGGCGCTCACCCGCGGGCTGGCCGTGGAAACCGATCGCAACGGCATCCTGTGGGCGTGGTGGGACCTGCCGGAGAACTCCTCCCGCGGAATCCCGGAGGAACCGGATGCACCGTCCCCGGAGCCGCAGCGCCGCGGGGCGCTGGTCACCGGATCGCACCTGGATTCCGTGCCCGGCGGCGGCGCCTTCGACGGCCCGCTTGGCGTGGCCAGCGCCCTGGCGGCAGTAGATCTCCTGCAGGCCCGTGAAAAGGAAGGCAGCCTGCTCCGCAACCGGGCACTCGCCGTAGCGGTGTTCCCGGAGGAGGAAGGCTCGCGTTTTGGCGTCGCCTGCCTCGGCTCGCGGCTGCTGGCCGGTGCCATTGACCCGGTCAAGGCGCTCTCCCTGCGCGACGCCGACGGCAACACCTTTGCCGATGTGTCCCGCGCCCACGGACTGGATCCGGACGCGATGGGTCGGGACGAGGCAACGCTGGTCCGCATCGGCGATTTTGTGGAACTGCATGTGGAGCAGGGCCGCGGACTGAACACTGAAGAGTTCACCGATGCTGCCGGGCGCGGGCCCGCCCTTGCGGTGGCCGGGTCCGTTCTGGGCCACGGCCGGTGGCGGTTTTCCATGTCGGGGCAGGGCAACCATGCCGGCACCACCCTGATGGCGGACCGGGCCGATCCCATGGTCGCGGCCGCGCAGCTGATCGTGGCCGTCCGGCAGGCCGCCGCCGCGCAGGCCGGTGCCCGCGCCACCGTGGGCCGGCTGGAACCCGTGCCCGGCGGTACCAACGTCATCGCGTCCCGGGTGGATCTCTGGCTGGACGTCCGGCACCCCGAGGACGCAGTGACCGCCGCCCTGGTGGAGAAAATTCATGGCCAGGCACAACGGATTGCCGCGATGGAAGGCTGCACTGTACGCCTGACCGAGGAATCCTACTCCGGCACGGTCCATTTTGATGCGGCCCTGCAGCGCTCGCTCGAACAGTCGGTGGCCCGTACCGCGCCAGGAGCGCCCGTCCTGGCCACCGGAGCCGGGCACGACGCCGGGGTGCTGGCCGCCCGGGTGCCCACCGGCATGCTGTTTGTCCGCAATCCCTCCGGCATCAGCCACTCTCCGGAAGAGTATGTGGAGGATGACGACGCCGAGGCCGGCGTGGCCGCGCTTGCGGATGCCCTGCAGGACCTGCTGTGAGCGCGTCGGCTCAGCAGCGGTTTTTCTGGTGCGAGACGGGCTGGGTCAACGGCGCCGCGGTTGCCGGTGTCCGGCTGGAGGTCAACGCTGCGGGTACGGTCACGCAAACCGAAACCGGAGTGCCGCCGCGGGAGGAGGACTGCCGGCTGTCCGGCGTGACCTTTCCGGCGGCGTCGAACGCCCATTCCCATGCCTTCCACCGAATCCTGCGCGGACGCACCCATGCTGGCGGCACCGGCAGCTTTTGGACCTGGCGCGAGCAAATGTACCAAGCCGCCGGCGCCCTGACACCGGAGCTGTACGAGCAGCTCGCCACCGCCGTGTTTGCCGAAATGGTGGTCACCGGGTGGACTTCTGTCGCCGAATTCCACTATGTCCACCACCGCCCGGACGGCAGTGCCTATGCGCAGGAACATGCCATGGAACGGGCGCTGGCGCGGGCCGCCGTTGCCGCAGGTATCCGCCTGACCCTGCTGGACACGTGCTATCTGGCCGGAGGCTTCGGCGCCGCGCTCACCGAGGAGCAGCTGCGCTTCGGAGACCGCGACGGCGCTGCCTGGCTGGCGCGGCTGTCCTCCCTGCGCGCGGCGTTTGCCGAGGAATTCGATCCGGCGCAGGTCAGCGTGGGCGCGGCACTGCACTCGGTGCGCGGCGTTCCGGAAGCCGAGCTGGAACTGATTTCCCGTGAGCTGCCGGACGATCTTCCGCTGCACATCCACCTCTCCGAGCAGCCTGCCGAAAACGAAGCATGCCTGCAGGCCACCGGGCTCACCCCTGCCCTGCTGCTGGCCAGGCACGGTCTGGTGACCCGGCGGCTCTCCGCGGTCCACGCCACCCACCTGACCGAAGAAGACATCACCGTCCTCGGAGCTGCCGGGGCAACCGTGGTGATGTGTCCCACTACGGAGGCGGACCTGGCCGACGGGATCGGTCCCGCAGCACGCCTGCGCTCCGCCGGAGCCCGGATTGCGCTGGGCACCGACCAGCACGCCGTCGTTGACCCCTGGCTGGAGATGCGGGCACTGGAACACGGTGAACGCCTCAGCTCCGGAGAACGCGGCCGCTTTAGCCCGGCTGATCTGCAGGCGGCGGCGTCGGCTGCCGGGGCGCAGGCTCAGGGCCGGCAGATTCCGGGGCTGGCTGTGGGGAATTTCTGCGATTTAATGTCAGTGGACCCCGGAACTCTCCGCACTGCCGGCTCGGACCCCGGCCAGCTGGCACTGTGCGCCACCGCCTCCGACGTGCACACCGTCGTCGTCGGCGGCCGTATCCGGGCCCGGCAGGGCAGCCACACGGATCTTGGTGACCCGGCAGCCCTGCTGCGCGCCGCCATTTCCACACTCGACGCCGTTTCCAGACTCGACGCGGCACCCGCCACCACCAGCAAAGGACGCCCAAACACATGAGCGCGGCAGCAACACTGATCACCAACATCGGCGAGCTCTCCACCCAGGATGAGTCCCGCGGCCCCGGGGAGTCCGTGCTGCGGGATGCCGCCGTGGTGTTTGAAGGCGAGCGGATCAGCTGGATCGGGGCGGCTTCCGAGGCGCCGGCCGCCGATGAGCGGGTCGACGCCGGCGGGCGGGCAGGGCTGCCCGGCTGGGTGGATTCACACACGCATCTGGTCTTCGCCGGGGACCGCAGCGCCGAGTTTGAAGCCCGGATGGCGGGGGAATCCTATACAGCCGGCGGCATCGCCGTCACCACCGAAGCCACCCGTGCGGCCTCGGACTATGACCTCACCCGGCTGCTGCTGGCCCGGATGGCTGAAGCCGCTGCCGGGGGAACCACCTATCTGGAAACCAAAACCGGGTACGGACTCAGTGTGGAGGAAGAGCGGCGGCATGCACGGATCGCCTCCAGCGTGGCCGATCAGGTGACGTTCCTGGGCGCCCATCTGGTGCCGGCCGGCGCAGACGCCGAGGAATACACGAACCTGGTGTGCACCGAGATGCTCGCCGCCGTGCGGCCGTATGTGCAGTGGGCGGATGTCTTCTGCGAGCGGGGTGCCTTCACCGAGGACCAGTCGCGGCGGGTGCTGCAGGCCTGCCGGGACGCGGGCCTGGGGCTGCGGGTGCACGGCAACCAGCTGGGCCCCGGCGCGGGGGTGCGCCTGGCCGTGGAATTCGGTGCCGCCAGCGTGGACCATGTGAACCACCTGACCGACGACGACGTTGCCGCCCTCGCCGGCACCTGGTCCGGGTGGAACACGGCGGGATCCGGAGCTGTTTCTGCCGGGACTGCGGGAACATCCGCTGGGGGATCAGGTGCTCCGGGAACGGTGGCCACCTGCCTGCCGGCCTGCGACCTGTCCACCCGGGCGCCGCTGGCACCGGCGCGGAAGCTGCTGGACGCCGGAGTGCAGGTGGCCCTCGCCTCCAACTGCAACCCGGGCACCTCCTACACCAGTTCGATGAACTTCTGCGTGGCCACGGCGGTGCTGCAGATGGAACTGTCGGTACAGGAAGCGGTCCGGGCCGCGACGTTCGGCGGCGCGCTGGCGCTGCGCAGGCACACCGGCGCGGACCGGGACGGGCAGCGGGCGGTGGGCTCGCTCGCCGTCGGGCACCGTGCGGACCTGCAGCTGCTCAACGCACCCTCCGCCGCGCACCTGGCCTACCGTCCGGGCATGCCGCTGACCGGTGCGGTCTGGCGGGCCGGAGTTCCCGTGCGGCGCTGATCTGTCCCGGGCTGGCCCGTGCGCGGCTGACGTGCGCTGATCTGTCCCGGGCTGGCCCGTGCGCGGCTGAGGTCAATTGCGGGGTGGGTCGGTGGTGGACGGCGTCCCTGCCGCCGCAGCGTTCCCGCATCCGGCACAATGGGAACCATGCGTGCTGCCCCCCTTCCCGCCCCGGCCGGTTCCCTGGACCCGCGGGCCCGGAAGATGCTGGTCTTCGAAATCCTGATTGTGCTGGGACTCTCGCTCGGACGCTCGGGGGTATACGCCGTCGTCCAGTTGCTGGAAAAGGTCGCCGAAGGCCCGCTGGGTGGACAGACCACCACACTGAACCCGGTGCTGGATGAAAACCCCTGGTTTGACCTGACCTATCAGCTGCTGGGTATCCTCTTCTCCCTGCTGCCGGTGGCGCTGGTGCTGTACCTGCTCACCGAACCGGGCAAATCGGCGTTCCGGCGGATCGGCTTCACCTTCGAGAAACCCCTGCGCGATTTTGGGCTGGGCGTGGGACTGGCGGCAATTATCGGCGTCGGAACCCTGGGCGTGTATGCGGCCGGCCGTGCCCTGGGCATCACCACGGCACTGGTTCCGGCGGCGCTGGACACTTACTGGTGGACGCTGCCGGTGCTGATCCTCTCCGCGCTGCGGCACGCGGTGCTGGAGGAAGTCATTGTGGTGGGCTACCTGTTCCTGCGGCTGCGCCAGCTGGGCTGGGGCACCCCGGCGATCATCATCACGTCCGCGCTCATCCGTGCCAGCTACCACCTCTACCAGGGGATCGGCCCGGGAATCGGCAACTTCCTGATGGGCCTGCTGTTTGGTTACGCCTACGTCAAAACCCGGCGGGTCATGCCGCTGGTGATCGCCCACGCACTGGTGGACATCGCCGGATTTGTGGGCTTTGCACTGTTTGGCCCCGCCATTGGTATTGGCACTTGATTCCCGTTCCCGCCAAACCACTAACGCAACCTGAGGAGAGCACCGCCCCGTGACACTGACAACCCCCTGGGGAGCCGATCTGGACCCGGAGTCCGTGCTGCAGGAATATCCCCGTCCGCAGCTTGTCCGGAACAGCTACCTGAACCTCAACGGGTCCTGGCAGTACGCCATCACCTCAGCCCGCCGGGACCAGGCTCCGGCCGACGGCGACTGGGACGGGCAGATCCTGGTCCCGTTCTCGCCCGAGGCAGCGTTGTCCGGCGTCCACCGGCAGCTTCAGCCCCAGCAGCTGCTCTGGTACCGGCGGACCGTCCGGCTGCCGGCTGGATTTGTGGATGATCGGGTGCTGCTGCACTTCGGTGCGGTAGACCAGAGCTGCACTGTGACCGTCAACGGCACACAGGTGGGAGGGCACGACGGCGGTTACCTGCCGTTCTCCCTTGACGTCACCGACGCGCTGGTTCCCGGCGCCGAGCAGGAGATTGTGGTTCGGGTCCGTGACGTCAGCGACACCGAATATCACAGCCGCGGTAAGCAGGTCCTGGACCGCGGCGGCATTTGGTACACCGCGCAGTCGGGCATCTGGCAGACCGTCTGACTGGAATCCGTGCCGCGGACGAGCATCTCGCAGCTGGTCCTGGTGCCGGACCTGGAGTCTGTGACGGTGACCGTGCTGCTGGACGGGACGCACGGCAGCGTTGACGGGGGCGAAAACGGTGGTGCGAACGGCACTGGCGGTGCCGACGGCGGGCAGAACGGCGCTGACGGAGGCCACGATGGCCCCGCAGGTGCTGACGGCGCGCATGACGGCGCGCGTGACGGTGCCGGCCTGACCGCGGTGATCACCGTGTCCGCGGGCGGACGCACTGTGGCTGACGCCGTCGTCGTTCCTGGGGAAGAAACACGGATTACGGTGCCGGATGCACACCTGTGGACACCGGAGGATCCGTTCCTCTATGACGTGGATGTGCGGCTGCGTTCCGGCGGCCGGGAGATCGACAGCGTGCGCAGCTACACCGGGCTGCGGACCTTCGGCACGGGACCGGACGCGTCCGGCCATACCCGGCTGCTGCTCAACGGTTGCCCATACTTCCATGCCGGGCTGCTGGACCAGGGGTACTGGCCGGACGGGCTGTACACGGCACCGTCGGACGCGGCCCTGGCCTACGACATCCAGGCGGCCAAGGATCTGGGCTTCACCATGCTGCGCAAGCACATCAAAGTGGAACCGTTGCGCTGGTACTACCACTGTGACCGGCTGGGCATGCTGGTGTGGCAGGACCTGGTCAGCGGCGGTCGGACCTACCGGCACGCCGTTGTCACGGCCCCTGCGGTGGGAGCACCGCACCGTTATGACACCGATTACGCCGCTTTTGGCCGCGCCGATGAACAGGGCCGGACGGACTTCCTGACGGAGCTGCACGGCACCGTTAACCTGCTGCGCAACAGTACCTCCCTGGCCGTATGGGTTCCCTTCAACGAAGGATGGGGCCAGTTTGATGCCAATGCCGTTAGTGATCTGCTGCACTCACTGGATCCGACCCGCAGCATCGACCATGCCAGCGGCTGGCACGACCAGGGCGGGGGCGACCTCAAGAGCGTGCACGTCTATTTTGTTCCCTTTGCGCTCCGGAAGGGCTGGCTGCGGGACGGGCGCGCCGTCGTCCTCTCCGAATACGGCGGCTACAGCCTGCGCGTGCCGGGCCATACCTTCAACGAGAAGGAGTTCGGCTACCGGAAGTTCAAGACGCCGGAAGCGCTGCGGCAGGCGTGGATCAAACTGCACCGGCGCCAGATTGAGCCGGCGGTGGCTCAGGGCCTGGCCGCGACCGTATATACCCAGCTCACCGATGTGGAGGACGAGGTCAACGGGCTGCTCACCTACGACCGCCGCGTGGTGAAGATAGATGCTGATACGGTCCGGGAGACCAATGCCCGGTTAATCCGGGCGTCCGGTTCCTGAAGGAGCTCACGCACGCCGGCGTTTCCCGGGAAGGCCTGAACCAAGCTCACGCACGACGGCGTTTCCTGGGAAGGCCTGCCCGCAGCAGCATGCGGACCAGGCCGTCGGGGTCATGCTTTGGCTTCGTGATATCGGACCATGACCAGCGGACAAAGCCGACGCCCGTGGCCCGGATAGCGTCCTCTCGACGCTTTTCGCGGATAAGGGTTTCCCGGACCGCCGTTCCAATCTGCTGGCTAGTGCCGGAAGTATTACTGGATCCGATAGCCCCGTATTTCACGGCCCCGTCAAATTCACCGACCAGCGCGTACTCCTTCCAATAGAAGTCCGTTCTTCCTAGGAACTCTCCGCCGGCAGACCGGAATTCATGCTGGAGTTCGGGCTGCGGAAACCCGAGCAGATGCAGCACTGCACGGGAGTATGACTCGCCGGGGGATTCAGACCGGCCATCGGCGAAGGAAATTACCCTCCTGGCCCTGGTGCGTTTAGCCTCGTCGGGGAGTTTTCCGCTGAGGACCATCAGGGCGTCCCGTTCCAGAGCAGGGAATCCGCGGGCTTCATCGGGGCGCAGCATGTGGTCCATGGCAGGAACGGCACGTTCGAAGGGCAGTCGGGCGGCCATATCGAGGACAGTTTGTGCACGGGACGTTAGGGTAAGGCCGTCCTGAGTTGTCGTCGGCTCGAGCAGCGTCCGTGGAGTCCAGCAGAGATTGCCGCGGCGTCTCCCGTGCGACGAACCCGGGGCCAGCAGCAGGACTTCAGAGGTTCTGCCGATGACAGGTAAACCCCAGATGACGGCGGCGGACTGCTGGATCAGGATCCGAGGTGCGTGGCCTTGGCCCTGGTCAACGGCAGCGGAAATCGCGGCACGGTCCCGGTCCCATTTCGGCATTTTCTGCCATTGGGCGGCTCGGATGTAGACCCCGGCCCGCACCCGTACCAGTTCACCGTTCCGGCATTTCCGTGCCAGGGACCGTCTGCCGGTGCCGTCGTGGTCGGCGTCGGATGCATAAAGAAACTCGGGGTCCATGACCCAAGGGTGCACCCTTGGGCATACCGTCCCCGAGGAACGAAGGCCGACTTGTGGATAAGAACTCCTCCGAGGAATCCGCGACTGTTTTGGGCAGGGGCATCCGGTTTGGGATTCTGCTGCCGGTGCGGACCGGCAGCGATTTCCCAAAGGGTGCGCGGACGCCCAAAGTGGTAGCGGATCCGGGTGCTGCGTTGCCCAAAGGGTGCGCGGATGCCCAAAGTGGCAGGATTTGGCTTCTCTGAGGTGCAACCGAGGGAACCGCGACTGTTTTGGGCAGGGGCATCCGGTTTGGGATTCTGCTGCCGGTGCGGACCGGCAGCGATTGCCCAAAGGGTGCGCGGATGCCCAAAGCGGTAGCGGATCCGGGTCCTGCGCTGCCCAAAGGGTGCGCGGATGCCCAAAGTGGTAGCGGATCCGCGTCCCGCGCGGCGGCAAACCGGCAGCAGGATTAGATCTCGACGAGGCCCTTGGCGGTGTCGAAGGAGACGGACATGATGCCGGGGGTGCCCTTGGGGGAAATCCAGGTGACGCCCACGTTTTCCAGCGGTTCCTCGGCGGGGGTGCCCAGCCACTGGGCCACGCGGTCCGCGGAGCCGGCGATGGTCAGGGAGTTCAGCTTCACCTTGCCGGGCATGCCCGGAAGAGCGGCGGAGGGGTGCAGGGCCTCCGTTCCGTCATCCCAGCGCAGCATGTACGGCACCTGCGGATCCGCGATCAGCCCGTTGATGCCGATCTGCTGCCAGGTCAGTTCCTGGCCGTCCGGGAACTTGCGGTTGCCCGGAACGGAGAGCCGTCCGAGGCGTTCTTCGAAAGGGGAGAGGTCATCCACAGCCACGCACCAGCCCATCCAGCCGCCGCCGCACTCCGAGCGCTGGCGCACAGCCTGGCCAAAGGGCGCTTTGTCCGAGGCCGGGTGGTTCAGGGCCTCCACCACCTCAACGTACTGGTGATTGGCCAGGGGCAGGATCATGTTCCGTGTTCCGAAACGCGGGTGCACACCGCCCTTGACGAAGTCCGCTCCCAGAGCGGCAGCAATCCTCTCAGTCGTGGCCAAAAGACCGTCGGATTCACAGGCATAAGATACATGGTCCAAGCGCATGCGGCCCATTTTGGCACGTTGTGACCCACCTCTCGACTAAGGCAACCCTTAGCTGGCCACAACTTCCGTTTGACCTGCTGATTTATCTGCCGGAAGCCTGTCGCCGGGGGTCCGGATCTGCCGTACACGCGGCAGGAGCAATCCGAATCAGGCCGTCCGGCTGTCGCGGAGAACAGCGCTGCCGATCCTCGGTGAAGCCCCCGACATCCCGGGAAATGATCCGTCACAGACCTTGCAGGCGCAGGGCTTATCCGTTTTCATAGGGGGATAGGTCATGAGTGCCAGCAGATAGCCCCGGCTTGCTGGCCGGCAACCCTCCAACCGCGGTGGGGTGCCCCGGGTGAAGACCTGGCTGTACGTCAAACGGACGTACGGCAAGCGCGGACCACACATGGCTGCCGGTTATCTTTTTCCGGCTACAAGTCTCGGTGCGGTCCCTAGTTACAGGGAGCAAACAATGTCAGGAAACTGGTCGTTCGAAACCCGGCAGATCCACGCTGGACAGGAGCCCGACGCCGTCACCGGCGCCCGCGCGCTGCCCATCTATCAGACTTCATCCTTCGTCTTTCCCAGCGCCGAGTCAGCGGCCAACCGTTTTGCACTGGCCGAGCTGGCTCCGATCTACACACGCATCGGCAACCCCACCCAGGAAGCGGTGGAAAACCGGATCGCCTCCCTCGAGGGCGGGATCGGCGCACTGCTGCTCGCCTCCGGCCAGGCCGCTGAAACCTTCGCCATCCTCAACGTGGCCGAGGCGGGAGACCACATTGTGGCCAGTCCAAGTCTCTACGGCGGCACCTACAACCTGTTCAAGCACACGCTGAAGAAGTTCGGCATCACCACCACCTTTGTCCAGGATCCGGACAATCTGGAGCAGTGGCGGGCGGCGGTGCAGCCCAACACCAAGGCCTTCTTCGGCGAAGTGGTCTCCAACCCGCGCCAGGACGTGCTGGACATCGAGGGCATCAGCACGGTGGCGCGCGAGGCCGGCATTCCCCTGATCGTGGACAACACGCTCTCCACCCCGTATCTGATCCGGCCGATCGAGTGGGGCGCGGACATTGTGGTGCACTCGGCCACCAAGTATCTGGGCGGGCACGGAACTGCCATTGCCGGCGTGATTGTGGATTCGGGCAACTTCGACTTTGGCGCAGATCCGGAGAAATTCCCCGGTTTCAATACCCCCGATGAGAGCTACAACGGCCTCGTTTATGCCCGTGACCTGGGCGCCGACGGCATTCTGGGCGCCAACCTGGCCTACATCCTCAAAGCCCGCGTGCAGCTGCTGCGCGACCTCGGGTCGTCCGTGTCGCCGTTCAATGCGTTCCTGATTGCCCAGGGTCTGGAAACCCTGAGCCTGCGCGTGGAACGGCACGTGAGCAACGCCGTCGCGGTGGCCAATTGGCTGGAAGGGCACGACGACGTCGTCTCCGTCGCCTACGCGGGGCTGGAGTCCAGCCCGTGGTTTGAGCGCGGGCGCAAGTACGGGCCGCGCGGAACCGGCGCCATTGTCTCCTTTGAGATCGCCGGCGGCGTCGACGCCGGCAAGGCCTTCGTGGATGCCCTGGACCTGCACTCGCATGTGGCGAATGTGGGCGACGTGCGTTCCCTGGTCATTCATCCGGCGTCGACCACGCACAGCCAGCTGGGCGCGGAGGCGCAGGCGGCGGCCGGCGTCAGCCCCGGGCTGGTCCGGCTCTCCGTGGGCATCGAGCACATCGACGACATTATTGCGGACCTCGACGCCGGTTTCCGGGCCGCCAAGGGAGCGTAAGGCACAGCGTGAGACTTCCTTCTACCGCAAAGACTGCAGTGACAGCCTCCACTCCCGGCCGCACCGTGCCGCAGCACTCCGTTCCTGTCCGGGACGGGGTGCTGCGGCACGCCCGCATCGGCAGCCTCGACCTGGAAACCGGCGGGCATCTGCCGGCCGTGTCCCTTGCCTACGAGACCTGGGGAAGCCTGAACGCGGATGCCACCAACGCCGTGCTGGTGGCCCATGCGCTCACCGGCAGCACCCACGTGGCCCGGGGCAGCAGCGGGGAGGACGGCTGGTGGGATGCCCTGGTGGGACCGGGCAAAACGGTGGACACGGACCGTTTTTTTGTGGTCTCGATCAATATGCTCGGCGGCTGCTACGGATCCACCGGACCCTCCTCAGTCGATCCGCAGGGTCTTCCCTGGGGCTCCCGTTTTCCGTTTGTCACCGTCCGGGACTCGGTCCGCGCCGAGGCGCGCCTGGCCGACCAGCTGGGAATCCGGACCTGGCACACCGTGCTGGGCGGCTCGCTGGGCGGTGCACGCGCCTTGGAATGGGCCGCCACCGAGCCGGGAAGGGTGCAGCGGTGCGCCGTGATCGCCTGCACCGCTGCCAGCTCCGCGGAGCAGATCGCCTTTGGCCAGGCCCAACTGGAAGCCATCCGGCTGGATCCGGACTTCAACGGCGGTGACTACTACAACGGCAGGGCACCGGTGGCCGGACTTGGCCTGGCCCGCCGGATCGCCCATATTACCTACCGGTCCGAAGCCGAGCTGGAGTACCGCTTTAAAAATGACCCGCAGGTGCAGGAGGATCCGTTGGGATCTGCGTTGTCGGCCGCGCGCGGTCGCTACGCAGTGGAGAGCTACCTGGACCACCAGGCCCACAAGCTCGCCGGCCGATTCGACGCGAACAGCTACCTGCTGCTGACCGGGGCACTGATGAGCCACGACGTGGCCCGCGGCCGCGGAACGGTGCGGCAGGCACTGGCGGAGACCGGGACGGAATTCCTCATTGCCGCTGTGGATTCGGACCGGCTCTATTTCCCCCGGCAGTCCTACGATCTGGCGGCGGCGCTGCCCCACAAGACCGACGTGCACATGATCAGCGCGCCGATCGGCCATGACGGGTTCCTCACAGATGTGGAACAGATTGGCGTTCCGCTGCGGGAACGGTTCTTCGGTTCGGCCTAGCCAGGGACGGCCGCCATACCCTTGCGCAGGCTGCGTGAACATGGCAGAAACAAACGCATGGGTGATTCTATTCGCGTGGCGGCGCAGGCACAGTGTTCCCCGGAACAGCTCTGGCACGCGCTGGTGGACAACCGTGCGGCGTGGTGGCCGGAAATGGAATTCACCGCCAGCCCGGGGTCGCCGCTGGCGGAACGGGCGGCCGACGACGACGGCGGGCAGCGTGCCTCGGGCACCGTGTTGGCGGTGGCGCGGGACCGGCTGCTGTCTTTCCGGTGGACCATGCCCCACTGGAACGCGCACACGGTGGTGAGCTTCCAGCTCGCCGCCGCGACGGGTCCGGACCCGGAAACGGACTACACCGACGTCGTCGTCACCGAAAGCGGGCTGGGCGGTCTGGCGGTGGGAGCCGACGTGGCCCGCACTCACACAGAGGATTGGGCCGACCACTTGGCGAACCTGATCAGGCTGGCCGAAAACGCCCCTGCCGGCTGACCGTCCTGCGTGAGGCCGATGCTAGCCTTGCGCCATGACATCCGATGAGGGCCCCCCGCCGCCGGCAGCGACTGCGGGCGGTTCCCGCCGCCTGCTGCAACTCTTGGTGCCGATCGCCGGTGCGGTGCTGCTGATCGCTGGAATCGTACTCCTGGTGCGTGGTGCCGGGGCAGGAACCGTGAACTTCGGCTTTGTGGGCTACATTACGGTGACGGAGGAGGACGGGGTTTTCGACGGGCTGGTGCTTGTCAGCCGCAGCATGCAGGCGGGTGCAGTGCTGGTGCTGGCAGGTGCCGTTGTGCTCGCGTTTTGGGTCGGCCTGCAAGCCGGCCACCGCCGTCGTCCGCCGGTACCGCCGGCTTCCGCGGCGTCGGGCGGCGACGCGCAACCCGGCTAAGCGGTTTGTCGAGAAAACCCGCTGGAGGAATCTAGTCGCCGGAGCCCGGGGGCATGCCGGGCCCGCCGAACATCGGTCCGGCGTCGGGACGCTTGGCCGCAATGCCGTCGCCTGAGGACCGGTGCCGCACCCGGCGCACCACCCACGGCATGAAGTATTCCCGGGCCCAGGACAAATCCTCGGTGCGGGCGGTCCGCCAGTTCTTGGCCGGCATGGGCTTGGGCTCCAGCGGCTCCAACGTGTGCGGAACGGCGAGGGTTTCCAGCACCATCGCCGCAATGGTGTGATGGCCCAGCGGAGAGAAGTGCAGCCGGTCCGGCGCCCACATCTCCCGGTTGCTCAGCCGGCGCAGCGCCCACATGTCGGCGATGACGGCGTCGTGCCGGGTGGCAACGGTCCTGAGGTTCTCGTTGTAAACGGCTACCTTGCCGCGGACACTGCCGATCACCGGCGTGGTGCCAAGATCCGGTCCGGTGAAGAGCACCACAGTGGCGCCGGCTTCGGAGAGCCGGGCAACCGCAGCGTCCATCTTTTCGGCCAGCTTATCGGGGTCCCCGCCCGGGCGGATCACGTCATTTCCGCCGGCACAGATGGTCACCAGATCCGGATGCAGTTCCAAAGCCGGCTCCAGCTGTTCGTCGATGATCTGGTTCAGCAGCCGCCCCCGGATGGCGAGATTGGCGTAGGCAAAGTCCTCACGGCTGCGGGCCAGCTCCTCGGCCACCCGGTCCGCCCAGCCGCGGTGCCCGCCGGGGCTGTCCGGATTAGGGTCGCCGATCCCCTCCGTAAAGGAGTCGCCGATGGCCACATAGCGGGTCCAGGGATGATGCGGGGATTCCTCGCCGGCGGCCTGTGGCGCAGCAACAAAGGACGATGCGCCAGCTGCGGAAGCGGAGGCTGCAGCGGCCGCGGTGGACGAGGAGGAAGAACGGTTTGGGGAAGGGGAAAACGAAGTCACCAAACCATCCTCCCAAGGAGGGCGCCGGCTACGCGACCGTAGGTTCGCCAATCGGCCGTGCCAGAATGAATATCATGCCTAAAACTGCCCCCTGGAATCCCACTGTCCTTTGGTCCAAGCCGGAAGCCGAACGAACCGGAACTCCGCTGCTGGTCCTCTTCCACGGTTACCTTGCCAATGAGGAAGATCTCATGGGACTGGCGGATTATCTGCCCGCAGAATTCACCATTGCATCGGTCCGCGCACCGCAGGCCCTTGGCCCCGGGTACACCTGGTTTCCGCTGATGAACGAACCTGATTTTTCGGTGCAGCGAGTGGCGGACGCTGTGAGTGATGTCTCGGACTGGCTGGACAGCGTCAAGGGCGTGCACAGCAGCGTTTCCCTGCTCGGCTTCTCGATGGGCATGGCCGTGGCGAGCACGCTGCTGCGGCACCGGCCCGCTGACTTTGCCGCCGTCGTCGGGCTGTCAGGTTTTGTGGTTCCCGCGGAAGGGAACCCGTTCTTCCATGATGAGGACCTGGCGGCCGGCGGCGTGCCGTTCTTCTGGGGCCGGGATCAGGCCGACCCGGTGATCGATGCCCCGCGCATCGAATTCACCCACGCCTGGCTGAACGAGCACACCGTTCTGACGAAGATCCTGTATTCGAACATGGGGCACGGCATCAACATGCAGGAACTGGGGCATGTGAAGGAGTTCCTCACGCACCTGGTGCTCAAGGCCTGAGGGCCGGGCGCGTGCACCGGCTGCTGGCGTGCCGGGTTGACGTCTTGGCCGGCGACTAGTTCTCGGTGATGATCCGGATGGCTTCACCGTTGACCGAGATGACGTCGCCGGGGTGCAGCTGGCGTCCGCGGCGCTCCTCGATCTCGTCGTTGACCTTCACCAGACCGTCTTCGATCAGCTGTTTGGCCTGGATGCCGTCTTCGGCCAGGCTGGCCAGCTTGAGCAGCTGGCCCAGGCGGATCATTTCGTCGCGGATGGGGAGGTCTTGGGGGTCGATAGTACTCATGTGTCCATTCTGCCTGACATTGGCCGACGCCGATTCCGGCCAGGGCGCCGCCCTGCCGTAGTGTTAGTCCGTGCCAAATGCTGTGCGAATCAATCCCCTGATCGGTCTTCCCCTTGCTGTCCTGGCCGGGACGGCCATTCCTGCGCAGGCCCGGATCAACGGCGCCCTCGGGGAAAAGCTGGACGACGGGCTGGCCGCAGCCCTGGTCAGCTTTTCCGTGGGGCTGGTGATCATGATCCTGATTTCGGCGGTGCTGCCCCGCGGCCGAGCCGGTGCGGCACAGCTGCTGCCGGCCCTGCGGGAACGCCGTTTTCCGCGCTATTACATCCTGGCCGGTGCCATTGGCGCCTACTTTGTCCTCTCGCAAACCCTCACCGTGGCGGTGCTGGGCGTTGCCGTATTCACGGTGGCCGCCGTCGCCGGCCAAACCATGACCGGGCTGGTGGTGGACCGGCTGGGCATCGGGCCGGCGGGTAAGAAGGCGCTGACCGTGATGCGGGTGGTTGGCGCGGTGCTGACCATCGCCGCCGTCGTCTGGGCCGTCAGTCCCAAGCTCAGCGGAACCTCCTCGGTCGGGGACCTGCTGCTGCCGGTGCTGCTGCCGCTGACCGCCGGCATGCTGATGAGCTTCCAACAGGCCATGAACGGCACCACCGGCATGCACTACGGAACACCGATTACCGCAACCCTGGTCAACTTCATCTCCGGCGCCGCGGTCCTGCTGGTGTTCTGGCTGGCCAAAGTGGCAGTGTCCGGTCTCGGACAGCCGCTGCCGGGGGAGTGGTACCTGTATTTGGGCGGTGCCATGGGGTGCGTGTTTATTGGCTTGAGCGCCCTGCTGGTGCGCAGCCTGGGTGTGCTGCTGACCAGTCTGGGCATGATCGGCGGGCAGCTGGTGGGTTCGCTGCTGCTGGATATTTTCCTGCCCGCACCGGGTTCCGTGGTGGTGGCCGCAACCGTCCTCGGCACGCTGCTGACGCTGGCGGCCATCGTGGTGGCTACCCTGCCGTGGAACATGCCCGGAGTGCTGCCGCGCCGGAGAAGCTGACCATCGAGTGTCGCGACAATGGCGTTCAGGCCCGCCGAGTGTCGCGATTATGACGATTTGGCCGCAACTTTGCGGCATCGTTCCCCCACTCGACGGGCGCAGTCATACGGGCTCAGTCGTAGGGGCGAATCAGCGCGGGCCCTCCACCCGAAGCGGCAATTCTGAGGCTCACACCGGCGACTGACGTGAGCGTGGCGCTTTTCCCGCACCTTTGCGCACAGCGAAGCCCCGCACACGTCCGGTGGCAGGGTTTGAGCCCGCTGACCTTAAGCTGGTAGATGTAGAGCTTTTGCCCTCCGCAGGTCCTCGCCGCGCAACCTGCCGGCGCACACCGCGGACGGGACCAATAGCGGACCGCACCCAGCGGCCTGCGTAGACATGAAAGAACGGCGGTACCACTGACATGGCTTCGACCAAATCCAAACTGGATCCGATCATCTCCCTCGCCAAGCGCCGGGGGTTCGTCTTCCAGTCGGGTGAGATTTACGGCGGATCACGGTCCGCATGGGATTACGGCCCCCTGGGTGTCGAGCTCAAGGAAAACATCAAGAAGCAGTGGTGGCAGCACATGGTCCGCGGGCGCGACGACGTCGTCGGCCTGGATTCCGCCGTCATCCTCCCGCGCCAGGTCTGGGAGGCCTCGGGGCACGTGGAGGTCTTCTCCGACCCGCTGGTGGAGTGCCTGAGCTGCCATAAGCGCTACCGTGCCGACCACCTCGAAGAGGCGTACGAGGAAAAGAAGGGCCACGCCCCCGAAAACGGCCTGGCCGATATTGCCTGCGCCAACTGCGGCACCAAGGGCCAGTGGACCGAACCGCAGGAGTTCTCCGGCCTGCTCAAGACCTTCCTGGGCCCGGTGGCCAACGAAGAAGGCATGCATTACCTGCGTCCGGAAACCGCGCAGGGCATCTTTGTGAACTTCAACAACGTGCTGACCACCTCACGCAAGAAGCCGCCGTTCGGCATCGGCCAGATCGGCAAGAGCTTCCGCAACGAAATCACACCGGGAAACTTCATTTTCCGCACGCGTGAATTCGAGCAGATGGAAATGGAGTTCTTCGTCGAGCCGGGCACGGACGAGGAATGGCACAAGTACTGGATCGAAAACCGGTTCAACTGGTACACCCAGCTGGGCATCAATCCGGATAACCTGCGCCTCTTCGAACACCCGCTGGAAAAGCTCAGCCACTACTCCAAGGGCACCACCGACGTCGAATACCGCTTCGGCTTTGCCGGGTCCGAGTGGGGCGAGCTGGAAGGCATTGCCAACCGCACTGACTTTGACCTGGGCACGCACTCCAAGCACTCCGGCACCGACCTGAGCTACTTCAACCAGGCCACCAACGAGCGCTTCACCCCGTACGTGATTGAGCCCGCCGCCGGCCTGACCCGTTCCTTCATGGCCTTCCTGGTGGATGCCTACACCGAGGACGAGGCGCCTAATGCCAAGGGCGGGGTGGACAAACGCACCGTCCTGAGGCTGGATCCGCGCCTGGCGCCGGTCAAGGCCGCAGTGCTGCCGCTGAGCCGCAACGAGGACCTCTCGCCCAAGGCCAAGGACCTCGCCGCGCAGCTGCGTCGGAGCTGGAACATTGACTTTGACGACGCCGGCGCCATTGGCCGCCGGTACCGCCGCCAGGACGAAATCGGCACACCGTTCTGCATCACCGTGGACTTCGACACCCTTGAAGACCAGGCCGTCACCGTGCGCGAACGCGACTCGATGGCGCAGGAGCGGGTGAGCCTGGACAAGGTCCAGGGCTACCTGGCCCAGAGGCTGATCGGCGCGTAATGACACTGACGTTCCGCGAATGGCGCGAAGATGATGACCTCAAGCTGAACCAGCTCTGGGGCGATCCGGAAACGGTGCAGTCCGGGCAGTTCCGGGCCGTGCTGCGTCCGTCCTCCAACGAGCCGTGGAGCCGCTGCATTGTGGCCGAAGACGACGGCGTTCCGGTGGCTGCCGGCGTTGTCTATGAGACCTCGCTGCATCCGGACCGGCTGTGGGTTTATGTGGAGGTTGCGCGGGAGAACCGGCGTACCGGCCTGGGTTCCACCCTGCTGGCCATGCTGCGCAAGGAAGCCGAGACGGCGCCGTCGGGCGTTAGCGCTCTGCGGGCGAAGGTGGAGCCGGGAACCTCCGGCGCCGCGTTTGCCCAGGCCGCCGGATTCTCCCGGATCCAGCGCTCCCGCGTGGTGGTGGTGGAACCGGGGCGGATCAGCCTGCCCGTCTTCTCCGACGACGCCGGACCGCAGCTGGAGGAAGCCGCCACCGGATCGGTGGAACTGACCTCCGCCGTGGCGGAGTTCTACAACAGTGTGCACGACTGGGACCGCGCGGAAATGACGCTGGGCCGGGCCCAGCAGATGCTGCTCAACGATGCCACCGGTGCAGCCGGCGCCGTGGTGCTGCGTGACGCGCCCAAGGTCAAGGGCGGCAAGATTGCTGCTTTTGCCGTGAGCTACACGCATAACCGCACTGACGAACCGGCGGATGTCTTCCTTGGCTATGACACCCACCTGGAACGCTCGGAGCAGGAAGCGGCACTGGAATCGCTGCTGGCCATGCTGACGTACCAGTATCCGGTGCAGCTGGAGGTCGACGAATCCATGGCTCCGGTGGCGCGGATCATCCAGGCGCTCCTGGAAAAGGGTGCGGCCCGCGAGGTTGGGCCGGCCACGGAGATCGTCAGCAGCTAGTTTCGCTGCTGCGGCTGCTGCTTCTTTGGCGGCGTTGCGGCCCGACGGCAGGACATAACGACGACGGCGGGTGCCGGTTCCTTCGGGAGCCGGCACCCGCCGTCGTTCCGGGCCCTTGTGGCTGGACGTGCGGATCGCCGCCATCTGGTGTGCAGATCTGGCGGGTTCCGCCGCAGGGAGGTCACCATATCTGCACACTGGATACCGCGCCGCCCTCTGGTGTGCAGATCTGGCGGGTTCCGCCGCAGGCAGGCCACCATATCTGCACACTCGTGCCGAGAAAACAGCTAGGAGGCGAGGCTGCCCGAAAGTCCGTAGAGGACCGACTCAGCGACCTCATCCAGAGAGCGCTCCGGGCTGAAAACCAGCCATTCCAGGCCGCCGATCAGGGCCGCACCAAACACGCTGCCGGCCACCAGCCCGAGCCGGTCCTCCATGGCAGCCGGCGGCCGGGTCTCCCGGATGGCGGTGACAAACTCGGCCAGCACCTCGCGTCGGAGCAATTCGAGGGAGTGCTGCCAGGCGCGGTCGGTCCGGAAAATCTCTGCGGCCAGCAGCCGCGCCAGCGCCCGGTTGTCAGCGACTGTTTTCAGCAGCGCGCGAATCATTGCCTGCAGCGCCGGCCAACCTGTCAGTGAGTCGCGGGCGCTGCGCACGGTTTCCGCCAGCACCCCCACACCCTCCAGCAGGAGCTCCTCAAAAAGCCGGTCCTTGGACGAGAAGTTGTAATAGACGCTGCCCTTGGCCACCCCGGCCCGTTCCGCCACATTTTCCATGGTGGTCCCGGTGATGCCGTTGTCGGCAGCCAACTCCAATGCGGCATCGAGGATTGCGCGCTTGGTACCTGACTGACGTGGCATAAATGTTCCTTTGAATTCGTAGGGGACCTTCATCGATCTTAGAGGCCCGGGGAACCCACCCAGAAAGCCAACTTGGGGGAAAGCGGCCGGACTTGGGAGAATGAGGCCGATCCTTGTTTCCTGCTCCCGTTCCACCGGGCGCAGCTCCGCGCCTATGCCGAAGGACCCCCATGGGACACAGCCATGCCCCGCATTCCGACGAGCCGCCTTCCCCGACGGCGTTGGCCGCCCGGCGCCGCGCCAATTTCCTGCTGACCTGCATCCTGGTCCCGCTGGCGCTGCTGGCGGTAGCCGGCATGGTGCTGTTGTGGCCTTCGGGGGACCGGTCCGGTGTCACGGTGTCGGATCCGTATGCCACCGCCGACGGCGTCACCTTTGAAACGGGCGAGGTCCAGCGCGTCAGCGAGGAGAACTGTCCGTCATCGCAGGCTCTGCTGAACGCGGGCGGAACCGCCCAGCAGTGCCTGGTGGCGTACACAATGCCCAGCTCCGGGGGCACCGCCATCCAGGTTGAAGTTCCGCCCGAAGTCGCCAAGGCAGAGTCGATCGAGGCCGGGGACAGCATCAGGTACCTGAACCTGGAGGCCGTCATGCAGCAGGGTGGGGGAGCGCCGCCGTACATCTTCGTGGACTTTGTCCGCTCGGTGCCCATGGCGGCACTGACCGTGCTGTACGCGGGCGTGGTGATCGCCGTCGCGCGCTGGCGGGGGCTGCGCGCCCTGGTGGGGCTGGCCGGTGCCTACGCCGTGCTGGCCGGCTTCATCCTGCCCGGGCTGGTGGAGGGAAAGCCGCCGCTGCTGCTGGGCCTGATCGGTTCGAGCGTGATCATGTTCGGCGTCCTCTACTTTGCGCACGGCTTCACCGCCCGGACCTCGACGGCGCTGCTGGGGACACTGTTCGGGCTGTCGATCACGGCCTGTCTGGCGGCGTGGGCGACGGATGCCGCGCACCTGGTGGGGGTCGATGACGAAAACGCCTACACGCTCATCAACTCCTCGGACAACATCTCCGTGTCCGGCATCATCCTGTGCGGGTTGATCATTTCCGGGCTCGGCGTGCTGAACGACGTGACCATCACACAGTCCTCAGCCGTTTGGGAAATGTACGAACTGGCCCCAGGCGCCAGCGCCAAACGTCTCTTCTCCGGAGCCATGCGGGTGGGCCGGGACCACATTGCCTCCACCGTCTACACCATTGCCTTTGCCTATGCCGGGGCAGCGCTTCCGGTGCTGATCCTTGTTTCACTCTACGACCGGCCTTTCCTGGACAGCCTCACCAGCGGCGAACTGGCCGAGGAGGTCATCCGCACGCTAGTTGGCTCCGTTGGCCTGGTGCTGGCCATCCCGGTGACCACGGCCATCGCCGTGCTGGTGGTCAAAGCGGTGGGGATCAAGGGGATTCCGCACGGCACCGCCGCCGGACACCCGGTCGGCGCCGACGCTGATCCCGCCGAAGCCGCCCACCCCGGTAGAGATAACGCGGATTCGGCTGCTCCCGCACGCTCGGAGGAAACGGCGGGTGCCGGCATGGGTGCCCTGCCGTCACGGCGCTCGCTTCGACACCGGTCGTAGCAGCCACCTCAAGACGACGACGGCGCCGGTCCCCTCGCAAGGGGACCGGCGCCGTCGCGTCTGGGTACTTGGGCCGAAGCCGCTAGCCGGTGAGCTGGCCGGAGAGCGTGAACATCACCGAATCCGCCACCTCGGTCAGTGAACGGTCGGGGCTGAAGACCAGCCACTCGATGCCGCCCACCAGGACGGCGCCGAAGATGGTGCCGGCCACGAGTTCCGCGTCCCGCCGCTGCGGATGCGCCTGACGGATCACGGCCACCAGTTCCGCCAGCGCTTCCCGGCGCACCAGCTGCAGGGGAATCTGCCAGGACCGGTCGGTCCGGAAGATCTCTGCAGCGATGAGCTTGGCCAGAGGCTGGTTGCCGGAGATCGCCTTCAGCATGGCGTTCACCATGGCTGAGAGGGCTGCGGTTCCGGACCTGCCGCCGCGGGCCTCACGCAGGGTCTGCGCCAGGGCGCCCACACCGTCCAGCAGCAGCTGCTCAAACAACTTGGCCTTGGAGGAAAAGTTGTAGTACACGCTGCCCTTGGCCACCCCGGCCCGCACGGCGACGTCCTCCATGGTGGTGCCGGTGATCCCGTGCAGGGACGCCAGCTCCAAGGCGGCATCGAGGATCGACTGCTTGGTGCCTGATGCGCGTGGCATGGATTCTGTCCTTATCTTGTGCGACACTGCCGGATCTTGTGCGCCACTGCCGGCCCGGGGCTAGAGGTGCAGTTCCGGGTGCAGACGCTTGATCGTCCACATCCGCTGCTTTCCGGCAACCACTGAGCTGATGAGAATGCACACGGCGGCCAGGATGCCCAGGAAGGCCACGGCGATCCACATCCGCGCGTCCACTCCGCCGGTGATCAGGGCGCGAAGGCCGTTGACCACATACGTTGCGGGCATGAACGGGTGCAGCGCCTGGAAGAAACCGGGCGTGGTTTCCACGGGGTAGGTGCCACCGGAAGAGCTCAGCTGCAGCATCAGCAGCACCAGGGAGGCAACCCGGCCGGCTGCGGTGCCCAGCACGATGATCAGCATTTGCTGCAGGGCCAGGAAGGCAACCGTGGTGAGGTACAGGAAGGCGCCGGTGCCAATCAGATAGGCGGGATGGATGTCCAGCCCCCAGACCAGAACCGCCATCATGATGAGGACCTGGCCCAGGCCGATGGCCAGCGCCGGAACCAGTCCGGTGGCCAGGGCACGGAACCCGGAAACTCCGGCGGCCAGTGCCCGGGTGGGAAGGGCCCGCAGCAGAAGCCAGGTGATCAGCGCACCCACGAAGGTGGCCAGAGCCAGGAAGAAGGGAGCAAACCCCTCACCGAAGCTGGACGCCTCGGTGGAATAGTCCGCGTCCAGTTCCACCGGGCTCGCCGCCACGGTGGCCTTGGTATCGATCAGGTCACCGGAATCCTGCGGCAAAGCCGAGGCGCCGTCCGCGAGGGCATCGGCCAGTGTGTGGCTGCCTGCGGAGAGCTTTTCGGCTCCGGCAGAGAGGGCGTTGCCGCCGGTGAGCAGTTCCCCTGCGCCGGCGGAGAGGTCATTGGTTCCGCCGCTGAGCGTGTCGGCACCGGCAGCGAGTTCACCGGCACCACTTTGCGCACTCTTCGCTCCGGCATCCACCTGTGCGGCGCCGGAGGCGAGGCTGGCGGCTCCACCGGAAAGCTGGGCCGCTCCGTTGGCAGCGGACTGGGCTCCGGCGGCTACTTCGCCGGCACCGCCGGCGAGGCTGGAGCTACCCGCGGCGAGCTGTCCGGCTCCCGCTGCGGCCTCGGAAATGCCCGCCTGCAGGCCCGCGTTTCCGGCGGACACCTGCTGGGCGCCCGCTGCGAGCGGCTGAAGCTGGGCCAGCAGAGGGTTCGACGGGTCAGCGGCCGTCAGGGCGGCAACCACCTGGTCCAGTCCGGTGGAGACCTGGGACGCTCCGGCAGCCAGGGACTCCGACTGGGGAACGGCGGAGGTGAGCTTCTCCGAGAGCGTGCCCAGGTTTGTGTTCAGGGCCGCCGCGCCGGAGGCAACACTGCCGGCGCCCTCGGACAAGGTTGCAGTGCCGTTCGCCAACGACGCTGCGCCGGTGGAAAGATCGTTGCTGCCCGTGGCGAGCGAGGATGTTCCCGTTGAGAGTTCAGTCAGGCCGGAGCTGAGCTGGTTGGCGCCGGTGGAGAGCTGCAGGGCTCCGTCCTGCAGGGTGACGGTGCCCGTGGCCAGGCTGTCCAGGCCCGCCACGAGCTCGCCCGCACCGGAGACGGCGGAATCGATGCCCGTGCTCAGCTCGCCCGCGCCGTCGGCCGCGTCGCGAAGGCCGGAGCCGGCGTCGTTCAGTCCCACCAGCAGCGTGGAGGCAACCTGACCGCCCAGCTCCGAGGAGACAGCATCCTTAACCTGCGCCATGGCCTGCTTGCCCAGCACGCCGGCCAGGAAGTTGTTGGAGTCGTTGTACGTGGCATTCAGGCGGGCAGGAACGGGGGTGTCCGTGCCGACGGAAACGGCGCTGGCCGAGAAGTCCTTCGGAATGGTGAGGGAGAGGTAGTAGGTGCCGTCCTGGACACCCTTTGCTGCGTCTTCCGCGTCCGTGGGATGCCAGTCGAGGTCCGCTCCTTCAAGGAGCTTGTCCTCCAGCTCATCGCCGGCGTTCAGTGGTTCTCCGTCCTTGGTGGTGCCCGCGTCCTCGTTCACCAGGGCCACGGAGAGCCCGTCCATGTTCTTATCCGGCGAGTCAAAGGCCCACAGGTACAGGGCACCGTAGATGAGGGGAATGAAGAGCATGACGACGACGGCGATCTTTGGCAGGGTGCCGCGGCGGAACCGGGCCAGTTCCGTGCCGGGGGAAAACAGGGCGAACATCAGTTGGCCTCCTGGGAGAGCAGCAGTGCGGACGGCTGGGGATCAAGGTCCTCCCACAGGCCGGTTTCAAGGGAGGCGGCGCCGACGACGACGGTGGTGCCGGAGGCAGCGATGGCAGCAAGGCGCTCCCAGACCAGGCGGCGGGCCTGCGCGCTGTGGACCTGCTCGATGTCGTCAACGAAGAGGATGCTCGGTCCGCTGAGCAGAGCCAGGGACAGGCGCAGCAGGAAGTGCTCGGCCTCACCGAGGTTCCAGATCACGGTGGAGGCTGCGGGAATTTCCGTTTCTCCGAAGACCGGTGCGCAGGCACGGGCCACCTGGCGGTCAGTGGGCTTGCCGAGCACGCTCCACCAGGGCGCCAGCCAGGCCTGGCGTTCCCGCACGGCCTGGCCCACGGTAACGCTCGGTTCCAGGACGTCAATATCCTCGAAACCGGCAATGGCCGTGTGTTTCTGGATTTCCCGCGCGTCCCGGGGGAGTGCGTGGCCTAGGACCTCAAGGGTGCCGTCCCCGGCCTTCATGCGGCCGGCAAGCGTCAGGAGGATGCTGGTGCGGCCGCTGCCCGCAGGACCGTAAAGAACGTTGAGGGGGTCGGATACGGCGAAACTCAGCGGGCCGTAAACGGGACCCCGGGCGGCGGACAGGCTGAGGCCTTCCGCGGTAATGACCGGTTGCACAGGTGCCTTTCAGGGAAGCCGGGAGGGTCCCGGTGAGACCGGTCGGTTCTAGACTGACCAGTCAGTTTAATCTGACCAGTCAGTCTAACACCGGATGGGGCGCGTCGATAAACCGCCAGCCGCCAGCAGGATTTGCACCGACTTGCGAGAATGGGAGAGTGACTGTTGCATCCCCAGAACTCAAGCTCGAGCTGCCCCCGCTGCAGCTGGGTCCCATCACCGTGGACACGCCGGTAATCCTGGCGCCCATGGCCGGCATCACCAACAAGGCCTTCCGACGGCTCTGCCGCGAATACGGCGGCGGCCTCTATGTGTCCGAAATGGTCACCTCCCGTGCCCTCGTGGAGCGCTCGCCGGAATCGCTGCGCATCATTGAGCACGACGACGACGAAAAGGTCCGCTCCGTGCAGCTGTACGGCGTGGACCCCGTGACCGTCGGTGCCGCCATCCGCATCCTTGTGGAGGAAGACCGCGCCGACCACATTGACCTGAACTTTGGTTGCCCCGTGCCCAAGGTCACCCGCAAGGGCGGCGGCTCGGCCCTGCCCTGGAAGCTGGACCTGTTCACCGCCATCGTGCAGACCGCAGTGAAGGAAGCCTCCCGCGGCAATATTCCGCTGACCATCAAAATGCGCAAGGGCATTGACGAGGACCACCTGACCTTCCTCGAAGCCGGCCGCATCGCCCGTGACTCCGGTGTGGCCGCCGTTGCACTGCACGGCCGCACGGCCTCCCAGTTCTACTCCGGCAAAGCCGACTGGTCCGCCATCGCGGAACTGCGCGAAGCCCTGCCGGATGTTCCGGTGCTGGGCAACGGCGACATCTGGTCAGCTGAAGATGCCATTGCCATGGTGCGCCAGACCGGCGTCGACGGCGTGGTCATCGGACGCGGCTGCCAGGGCCGCCCGTGGCTCTTCGGCGACCTGCAGGCCGCCTTCGAAGGCAGCGACACCCGGCACCGGCCGGGACTCAAGGAAGTGTCCGAGAGCGTCTACCGGCACGCCGAACTTCTGGTGGAAACCTTCGGCGGAGAAATGATGGCACTGCGGGACATCCGCAAGCACATGGCCTGGTACTTCAAGGGCTATGTGGTGGGCGGAGACCTCCGCGCCCAGCTGGCCACCGTTCCCACTCTCGAGGTCCTGCGCGAACTGCTGGACCAGCTGGACCCCGAGGCTCCGTATCCCGGCGTTGACGCCGAGGGGCCGCGCGGCCGTGCGGGCTCACCCAAAAAGACAGCGCTGCCGGAAAACTGGCTGGAATCGCGGGAGCTCAACGCCGCGCAAAAGTCCATCATTTCCGCAGCTGAACTCAATATTTCAGGCGGCTAAACACCCATGACCTTTCCGCAGGCTTTCCAAACCGCAGGCTATACCGACGTTGACCTTGCACGCTGGGTCACCGAGCCTGCCAAGAACACCAACCGCACCCAGTTTGGCCGCGACCGTGCCCGGGTGCTGCATTCCTCGGCGCTGCGCCGGCTCGGTGCCAAAACCCAGGTGGTGGCACCGGACACCGACGACTTTGTGCGGACCCGCCTCACGCACTCCCTGGAAGTGGCCCAGGTGGGACGCGAGCTGGGCAACGCGCTGGGCTGCGATCCCGACGTCGTAGATGCCGCCTGCCTGTCCCACGACCTGGGGCATCCGCCGTTCGGGCACAACGGCGAGACGGCACTGAACGACATTGCCCACGCCATCGGCGGTTTTGAGGGCAACGCGCAGACCCTGCGCCTGCTGACCCGGCTGGAACCCAAGATCATAACGCCCGACGGCAGTCCGGCCGGTCTGAACCTGACCCGCGCCTCGTTGGACGCCGCGTGCAAGTATCCGTGGCGGATCGCCGATGCACCGCTGGTCAACGGGCACCGGACCACCAAGTTCGGCGTCTATGAGGACGACCTGCCGGTCTTCACCTGGCTGCGCGACGGCGCCCCCGCCGGACGCTCCTGCCTGGAGGCGCAGGTGATGGACCTGGCCGATGATATTTCCTACTCCGTGCATGACGTCGAAGACGCCATTGTTGCCGGACATGTCCAGCTCAAGTGGCTGGACAACCCGGACCAGCGTGCCCGGGTGATCGGCTACACCCAGCAGTGGTACCTGCCCGGCACCGACGGGGCGGCCATTGAAGAGGCGCTCAAGCGGCTTGAATCCGATCAGGTGTGGGTCCGCGAGTCCGACGGCAGCCGCAAGTCCATGGCCGCGCTCAAGGACATGACCAGCCAGCTGATCGGCCGGTTCTGCAACAGCGCCCTGGAAGCCACCCGCATTATCTACGGCACCGATCCGCTGACCCGCTACAACGCCGAGATGGTGGTTCCGGAAGAGACCCAGCTGGAGATCGCCGTCATGAAGGGCCTGGCCACCACGTTTGTCATGACCACAGACCAGCGCCAGCCGCTGTATGAGCGCCAGCGCGAAATCCTCACCGCCCTGGTGGCCCAGCTGGCGGCCACGGGGGACCGGCACCTGGAACCAATGTTCGCCGCGGATTGGCGGGAAGCGGCCGACGACGGGGCGCGGCTTCGCGTGGTCGTGGACCAGGTGGCGTCCCTTACTGACGGGTCAGCGCTGGCACTGCATGAGCGCCTGGTGGGACCGGTTCCGGCGCTCTGGTAACCCCTGCGCTGCGGGTTTGTAGACGTCGCTCGAAAAAGGACGCGGTACCCTAGCGCGGGCCCCGCAGACGTGGTTAGTGTGTCGGCTCTGAGGTGCAACACCCACCCCTTCGGTTACCACTGGCCGCAGGAGTACCTCTGCCGGACCAGTTACCCGAGGATCCTTCATGAGCACCCACCCCTCTGTGTTTCGCCGCCGCCAAAGTTCCAGGTTTTTCCGCAGGGCCGCCCGCCTCAGGGGGTGGGCGGTCCTCCTGCTGTCCCTGTTGCTGGTCGCGGCTCCGCTGGCGGCACCGGCGAACGCCAGAATTAATTCTGATGGTCCGGTGCGAAACGGTCTCCCCTCCGAGGTGACGGACATTGTCATCACATCATTGGGGGCAGGCCAGGCGGTGACCGGAGCCCTGCCGCCGGTGGGCGCCGAATGGCCGGTTGCCTCCTATCCCACCAGCATTCCGCCGGACTACGTGACGGACAATGTGAGCTTCGCCGGGATCATCAACACCGAGGATGTCACGGGGACCAATACTGCGCAGATGTACTGTATCGATCTGCGGACCGAGACCCGGATCGGGCTGGGGTAGGTAAACGGCACCTGGGACGAGTCCAACGTTCCCAACATCGGGTACGTAGAGCGCATTCTGAACACGTACTACCCCACCACTGACCTTCCCGCGGGATTGACCGATGACCAGCAGGCAGCAGCCGTCCAGGCGGCCATCTGGTTCTTCACCGACGGCTATGTGGTCAACCCCGCTAATCCGCTCTATGCAACAGTGGCCGGGATCGTCAATGACACCGTCACAGCGGGGCCCCTGCCTGAACCTGCAGCCCCCGATATCACCATCACGCCGGCCACCGCAGAGGGGCCCGTGAACGGGGTGGCGGGTCCGTACACCGTGGCCGCCGAGGACGCTGCGGAAATCACGGTTGCGGTGGACGACGGCTTCAGCCTTTACACCGACGCCGCGGGAACCAACCCCCTCACCAATCCCGTTGCCAGCGGTACGCAGGTATGGGTGCGCAGCGATGCAGGCGCCACCGGGCCGGCGGACATCACCGCACGGGCAGTGGTGACCGTCCCCACAGGAAACGTGTTCCTCTACGACCAGGCGACATCGGGGACCACCGTCGCCCAGAAACTCATTCTGGCAGTTACCGAGGAACTCAGTGCAAATGCCACGGCCACGGCAAATTTCTTTGAAACCGGTTCACTGCAGGTCACCAAAACCATTGCAGGCGCCGCAGCCGGAAGCCAGGGCGATGTGATCATAAACATTGACTGCGGAGTCGGTTACCAGTTCACCTTCACTGTCCCCGCGGGAAGCACCGGGTCGGTCACCTCCGAGACGTTCACCGACATTCCGGCCGGAACCTCCTGCACCATCACCGAACCCACCAACGGCTCCAGCACCAGCGTCTCCGTCCTCACAGACCTTCCGGGACCCATAGCCATCACCCCCGGCATCACCGCCGCGGGAACCGTTACCGATACCTACACCTTTACCCCCGGGACCCTGGTTGTCCGCAAGGTTGTTGCAGGTACGGCGGCCGGAGCCCAGGGCGAAGTGCAGATCTCCGTGGTCTGCACCGCGGACGGTGCCACGGTTTTGAACACCACCGTCACCATCCCGGCGGGGGAGACCGACCCTGCTGCGTCGGAGTTCCCGGGCCTCGCGGCCGGTACCAGCTGCACGGTGACCGAAACAGCGAACGGCGAGACCGACGCCGTGAGCGTCACGGTCACGGGCGGCGGCAGCGTGACTGTTCCAGCCGGCGGCAGTGTCGAATCAACAATTACCGACACCTATGAGTTCCGTCCCGGCACCTTCGCGGTCCGCAAAGATATAGCCGGAGAAGGGGCCGGACGGCAGGGCGAAGTGATCCTGCAGGTGAGCTGCACTTCCGGACTCACCGACACCATTACCATTCCGGCCGGGACGGTTGATTCAACCACCGAGGAATATGAGAATCTGCCGGCTGGAACCAGCTGCACGGTGACGGAAACGGCGAACGGCGCCAACGCGGCCGTGAGCGTCACGACCGTTATTGATCCCGCAGGCGGAACCGTTTCCATTCCGGCAGGAAACGGCGTGGAAGTAACGGTCACCGACACCTACACGGTGAATCCGGGCCTGCTGACCGTTACCAAGGCCATTGCGGGTGCCGCTGCCGGAGGGCAGGGCCAGGTGGAAATCGTCGTCACCTGTACCCTGGACGGCGCTACAACCCTGGAACAGACCATTACCATCGAGGCAGGTGCAACCGGGACCATTCCCACTACCGTCCCGGATATCCCGGAAGGCAGCAGCTGCGCCGTCACGGAACCCGTGACAGGTGAGACCAGCGAAATAGAGGTCTCCGTGGACTTGCCCACTTCGGTGGTCATTTCAGCCGGGGAAACGTCCTCAGCGACGGTGACCAACACCTACACGGACCGGCCTGGCACTCTGGTTGTCACTAAGGTGATTACCGGTGAAGCCGCTGGAAACCAGGGTGGCGTCCAAGTCCGAGTGGTGTGCACGCTGGACGGTGTCACCGAGCTGGACGAGATCTTCCAGGCTCCGGCCGGGGCGACCGGACAAGCTGCCGGGCGGTACATCAACATTCCGGCCGGAGCATCCTGTGCTGTCACAGAGCCGGAAAGCGGTGCCACCGAGACGGTTCTGGTGGAAACGGTCCTGCCCGATCCGGTGACGATCGCCAGGGGAAGCACCGTCGAGTCAACCCTGACCAACACCTACACCTTTGCGCCGGGCACGCTGACGGTAACCAAGTTCATCACAGGGGCCGCAGCCGGCCAGCAGGGCGAGATCACCCTGCAGGTTACCTGCGGGCCGGACGGATCCGTACTCAACGAAACAGTGACGATCCCGGCCGGAGCTACCGGGAACGTTCCCACCAGCTTCGAAGACCTGCCCGCCGGAACCGAATGCACGGTCACGGAACCGGCAAGCGGTGCCACGGAGACCGTTCAGGTGAGCACCGAGCTGCCCGATCCGGTCACCATTCCGGCCGCGGGAGGTTCCGAAGCTGCAGTTACCAACACTTACACCCTGGCGCCGGGAACCCTGGAGCTGACCAAAGCCATCATCGGGGAAGCAGCCGGGCAGCAGGGGGACGTGGTCCTGCAGGTCCTCTGCGGGCCCGAGGGATCGGTGCTGACTGAGACGGTCACTATCCCCGCGGGGACGGAAGGCAACACCACCACCACCTTCGAGGATCTGCCGGCCGGCACTGAATGCGCCGTCACGGAGACCGCCAGCGGCGGGACCACGGCTGTCTCCGTGGTGACGGAACTGCCGGATCCGGTCACGGTCCTTGGCGGTCAAACCGTCGGGGCCACGGTCACGAATACCTTTTCGTTCACTCCCGGCACGCTGGCCGTGACCAAGGTAATTACCGGCGAGGCAGCAGGCCGGCAGGGAACGGTTGTCCTGCAGGTCCGGTGCGGTCCGGACGGATCGGTGCTCACTGAAACTGTGACCATCCCCGCCGGAACCCAGGGAAGTGTCACCACCGAGTTCCCCGGGCTGCCCATCGGCACCGAATGCACGGTCACCGAACCCGCCGGCGGAGGAACCGGTACCGTGACCGTGGCAGCCGAGCTGCCAGACGCGGTGGCGATTCCTGCCGGACGAGGCGCTGTTGCAACGGTGACCAACACCTACAGCACCGTGGTTAAGCCGCAGCCGGTCAAACCAGCCCGTCCGCAGCTTCCCTCCACCGGGGCGGACGGAACCTCCGGCTTCCTTGCCGCCGGCGCCGGGCTCCTGCTGGTCGGCGGACTCGCACTGACAGCAAGCCGCCGTAGGGCCAACAAGGCGGAGGACAACGGCACCAACCAGCAGTAGTCCCTAGCCCCGGCGTGCCGGAACACCGGCCGCCGGGGCGGTTAGGACGGGAAGAATAGACTGGAGGTATGGCCGGTCTGATTAAACGCGAAGATATTGACGAAGTACGCACCCGCACCGACATCAAGGCCGTGATTGACGGCTACGTAACGCTGAAGTCCGCCGGCATCGGCTCCTATAAGGGGTTGTGCCCCTTCCACGATGAGCGCTCGCCGTCGTTCCATGTCCGGCCCCAGGTGGGCACCTATCACTGCTTTGGCTGCGGCGAGAGCGGCGATGTCATCTCCTTCGTTCAGAAAATGGACCACGGCACCTTCTCCGAGACGGTGGAGAAGCTTGCCGCGCGGCTCGGCTACGAGCTGCACTATGAAGACGGAGGGACCGGGCCGCGCCGGGAAGATGTCGGCAAGCGGCAGCGGCTGTTGGATGCCCACAAGATCGCAGCCGAGTTCTTCGCCGCGCAGCTTCGCACCCCCGGCGCCCAGGCGGCCCGGGACTTCCTGCAGGAACGAGGCTTCGACCCGGCCGCGGCGGCCCACTTCGGCGTGGGCTACGCCCAGCAGGGCTGGGACTCGCTGCTCAAGCACCTCACCGACAAGGGTTTCACCCGCGAGGAGCTGGCCGGCACCGGCATGTTCTCCACCGGCTCCGACGCCTCCCGCTTTTATGACCGCTTCCGCGGCCGGCTGATCTGGCCTATCCGGGACCTGACCGGAGCGGTGATCGGGTTCGGTGCCCGCAAGCTGTACGAGGATGACCAGGGCCCCAAGTATCTGAACACTCCGGAGACTGCGCTCTACAAAAAGTCCCAGGTGCTCTACGGCATCGACCTGGCCAAGCGCTCCATCGCCAAGGACCGGCAGATCGTCGTCGTCGAGGGCTACACGGACGTCATGGCCTGCCACCTCGCCGGCATCACCACCGCCGTCGCCACCTGCGGCACCGCCTTTGGCGAGGACCACGTCAAGATTGCCCGCCGGCTGCTCTCCGACGACGGCACCGGGGGAGAGGTCATCTTTACCTTTGACGGCGACGCCGCGGGCCAGAAAGCCGCACTGCGCGCCTTCGACCTGGACCAGCGCTTCACGGCGCAGACGTATGTGGCAGTGGACCCGGAGGGCATGGACCCGTGCGACATCCGGCAGAAACACGGCGATACCGCCGTCGCCGAGCTGATCCGCTCCCGGCGGCCGCTGTTCGAGTTCTCGATTCGCTCCACGCTGCGCAAGTTTGACCTGAACACGGTTGAAGGCCGTGTGCAGGCACTGCGCGCCGCCGCGCCCGTGGTGGCGGAAATCCGCGATCCCGCGATGCGCCCGGCCTATGCCCGCGAGCTCGCCGGCTGGCTGGGGACTGACGTCGACGACGTCACCCGCGCCGTCTCCTCAGCCGCTAAACGGCTGCGGGAGGGCAGCACACAGGGAAAGTCTGCGGCGGACAAGCCGGGGCACGACGACGCCCGCGGCTCCCAGCGCGAGTCCCGGGACGGTTGGGGCCAGCAGCAGGGCAGGCAAAGCCAGGGGAGCAGTCAGGAAAATCGCGGGGGCCAGTATGGGCAGACGCCGCAAAACCGCGGCGCTTATCAGCAGCCCGTACCGGAACCGGTGCTGGAAGAACCTGCCTTTCTGCGTCCGGATCCCCGGGATCCCGCCGCGCGGATGGAACGCCAGGCGCTGGAGGTTGCGCTGCAGCAGCCCGGCCTGCTGGATGAGGGGCAGTGGGAACGGTTCAAAGCCGCCCGCTTCTCGGTGCCGGCCTACCTGGCGGTACACAACGCCATTATTGCCGCCGGCCACGCGGGGACGGCTCCGGCACAGTGGGTGGAGCAGGTCCGTCAGGAACTGCCGGACACCCTGCGCGACTTTGTCAGCGAGCTGGCCGTCACTCCGCTGCATGCCCGGGACGACGACGCCCTGCAGCGCTACTGCAGGGACATCCTCAACCGGCTCTTCGAACTGCAGGTGACGCATCTGAAGGCTGAGAAGCTGGGCCAGCTGCAGCGGCTGGACCCGTCAGCGGATCCGACCCTGTTCCAGCAGCTGAACCGTGAACTGATGGAACTGGAAATGCAACGGCGGGCCCTGCGCGGGGATCAGTAGGATCCCTGCCGCAGCCCGATTTCGCTTCCCCGCAAAACCTCTGTAGAGTAGGACACGCGCTTTCCTCCGTAGCTCAATTGGCAGAGCATTCGACTGTTAATCGAAGGGTTACTGGTTCAAGTCCAGTCGGAGGAGCAGGAAAAAGGCCCGTGACCGGGCAGTATGCCGGTCGCGGGTCTTTTGCTTTAACCACTTGTCCCTGCCGGGGGAGTTTCGTGTCTGCCCGGCATGCCCCGCTCGACTGTTCCGGCGTACCTCTAAACGAGAGGTACGCCACACATATTCAGTAAACTGACACGCCAAAAAGCCTGTATAGTTGATCTCGCGCTTTCCTCCGTAGCTCAATTGGCAGAGCATTCGACTGTTAATCGAAGGGTTACTGGTTCAAGTCCAGTCGGAGGAGCAAACGGACTCCCTGATCAGCTGAAAAGCCGGTCAGGGAGTCTTTTTTGTGCAGTTTTACCTCGGATTCCGCCGTCCATCGCCTGAGACCGGCCACCGGCCCCTCTCGGCGTGCGGCCGCTCGTGGCATTTTCCCTGACAGGTCGAACCATTGCTGCCGCTGGACTCCACCCGCGCCCTTTCCATTGCCTACATGCCCGGCGTCGCCCAGGTCAGCCGCGCCATCGCTGCTGATCCAGCCGTGGCTGCCAGCCATGCCCGGGCTTCCCGCCTGGTTATCGTTGTCAGCGACGGTACAGCGGTCCTGGGCCTGGGAGATATTGGACCGGCAGTGTCGCTGCCGGTGATGGAGGGCAAAGCGGCGCTCCGGCTGCGCCCCAGCTACGGCGCCGTCAACCTCGAGGATATTTCCGCACCGCACTGTTTCGAACTCCGGCATCCGGGATGTGGTGGTGCGTGACTCGCGCGGCATTGTCTCGGACGGGCGGCCGAACCTTACTTCGGTAAAGGCAGATCTGGCGGGGCGGACCGATCCTCGCCGCATCCACCGCACAGCGGCGGACGCCCTGTACGGTGCGGACGTGTTCATCGGCGTCTCCTCGGGCACCGTGGACGAAGCACTGCTGGCCACCATGGCATTGCCCCGGCCATGAAAACGGCCGCCGCCACCGCCATTGCTGATCTGGTTGGCGAGAACCTGAGCCCGGACTACATTGTGTCCGGCCCGCTGGACCCGCGCGTCGCCCCGGACGTCGCCCCGGCCGTCGCCGCAGGCGTCGCCTCAGAGGCGGCAGCAGCCATCGATGTCCGCACGGAATCACCGTCCGCGGGCCGGTGATGTGGGTGAGTGCGGGGGAGATGTTCCCCACAGGCATCCACTCCGTCGGCGGCATCGGGGCGATGGGCTCCCAGCTACTCAACTGTGCCCTGACTTTGGCGTTTCCCTGGGTTGATTCATAATCCCCGTAAAGGCTGTGGCCTTCGCAGCCTTTACTTTCATTGCCTTCCTCTCTTCCTGGTCCGTGCGGTGAAAGCTTCGAAGTTCTTCGGGAAGGACCTCGGGGACTCCACGCTTTCACCGCGCTGACCAGCGCCCAGTTCGCTCACGTGTTCCCACCCAAGCCCTTCATGCCTAGGGTTATGCGTAGGATTACTAGGTTTGGGGCGGAACTTTCAGATAACCACGACGAGAGACAGAGGAACCTTCCATGGGCGCGAGCCAGCCAAAGCCTAGTCCAGGCGAATCAGAGAAGGTGGCGCATCCGTTCAAGGTGATTGCCGTCACCGTGGCGGCCGCCGTCGGTGGTCTGCTGTTTGGGTTCGATACGGCCGTTATTAACGGCGCGGTGGACGCGATTGGCGCAGAATTTGAGCTCAGCTCCGGAGTGCTGGGCTTTACTGTTGCCATCACGCTGCTGGGCTGTGCGATCGGCGCCTGGTTTGCCGGTCAGCTGGCAGACCGGCTGGGCCGCAAAAAAGTGATGGTTGCCGCGGCCATTCTGTTTGCTGCAAACTCCATTGGTTCCGCTTATGCCGTCAATGAGTGGGACTTGATGTGGTGGCGGCTGATTGGCGGCCTCGCCATCGGTACCGCTTCTGTCATCGCCCCCGGCTACATTGCGGAAGTTGCTCCCAGCAAGTGGCGCGGTGCGCTGGGCTCCGTCCAGCAGCTTGCCATCACCCTGGGTATCTTTGCGGCACTGCTCTCCGATGCGTTCCTGGCAGATGCAGCCGGCAGTGCCCTGGGGCAGCTGTGGTGGGGCCTTGCCGCCTGGCGCTGGATGCTGCTAGTCGGCGTCGTGCCGGCCATTGTTTACGGTGTCCTGGCACTGACCATTCCAGAATCCCCGCAGTATCTTGTCCGCAACAACCGGGATGAAGATGCGGCCAAGGTGCTGCGCACCGTGTCCGGCGTGCAGGACACCGATCTGAAGATCCGCCACATCCGGGATAGCTTCAACAGCAAAAAGCCCACCTTTAGAGACCTGCGCGGACCGAAGTTCGGCCTGCAGCCCATTCTCTGGGTCGGCATGGCGATTGCCGCCTTCCAGCAGCTGGTGGGCATCAATGCGATTTTCTACTACTCCACCACCTTGTGGCAGTCCGTCGGTTTCAGCGAAAGCGATTCGTTCACGACGTCGGTCATCACCTCGATCATCAACGTCCTCATGACCATCGTCGCAATTGCCTTTGTGGATCGGATTGGCCGCCGCAAGCTGCTGATGGTGGGTTCCGCCGGCATGTTCGTGGGTCTGCTGATGGCAACCGTGTCCTTCTCGCAGGCTGAGGGCATGGGCGATAACGTGGAACTCTCCGGTATTTGGGGGCCTGTGGCACTGGTAGGCGCAAACCTCTTTGTGATTTTCTTTGCCGCAACCTGGGGACCGGTCATGTGGGTCACGCTCGGTGAAGTGTTCCCGAACAACATCCGTTCCCTGGCCCTGGGTCTGGGTGCGATGGTCAACTGGATCTTCAACTTCATTGTGACCCTCTCCTTCCCGTGGGTAAGCGCCAACTTCGGGGTCTGGATCATGTACGCCATCTTCACGATCTTTGCGGTTATTTCCTTCTGGTTCGTCAAGACAAAGCTGCCCGAGTTTTCCGGTCGCGAGCTCGAGGATCGGGAAGGCCTGGAAACCACCTAGGCTCCTGTACCTCTGTGCACAATGTGAAAGCTGAGGAGAATGGTAATTTTGGGTAATGGCAACGGCGAAGATTAATCAGGGGACGGAGGCTGGGCGCATGAAACGCTCCGCTAGCACACGAAGGACGGCAGGGAACTCCTCGCTGGTGGGTTTGGCGAAGGTGATGGCACGGCTGACCCCCCGCCAGCTGACTGACGAATTTAGTCTGGCCACTGCCGAAATGAAACAAAAGGGCATCAAAGCCGGTGTGGCCGCCGCGTTTATGGTGGTTGCGCTGCTCTTTGTCGCCGGCCTGGCCATTGCACTGATTGTTGCCGCGATACTCGGCCTGGCCACCGTCATGCCGGGATGGCTTGCAGCACTTCTGGTGGCGCTGCTGTTCCTGATCATTGCAGCCGTGGGCGCCCTGATCGGCTACACCCGGTTCAAGAAGACGCTGCCGCTGCTGCCCGAGGAAGCAATCTACGGTCTGCGCTATGACCTTGGTGTCCTGAAGGAGGGCCGCAGCTTTGATCCGGCCACGCTGGAGAAAAAGCCGAAGGAACCCAAGGACAAGGACAAGGAAAAAGACAAGAAGAAGCAGGACGACGACGCTCCTCAGCAGACCACACCCGAGGAGTTGCGCACGCGCACCCGGCAGCGGCGCGAGCACATGGCCGCCGTCCGCGACGGCCTCGGTGAGAAGGTTGATGTCAAGGAGCAGATCCGCGAGCTCAAGGCCCGCCGCGCTGCCCCGCACCGCAACTCAGGCTCCTCCGGGCAGGATGGCAACACGCCGTCAAGCGATGAGATCATGGCCCTGATCAAGGAACGCTGGCAGCCGCTGACCGTAATGGCAGCTTCGCTGCTGGCCATGGTCATCATGATCCGCAGGCTGAGCCAAAAATAGGTTCCCATCATCGCTGACAAGAGGAATGGACCGTGATCAGACTGATCGGTGCAGGAACGCGTCCGGGCCGTGAGACAACGGAACTGGACACCTTCTGGACTGTTCCCAACCTGATCACGGTCCTTCGCTTTTTTGGAGTACCGCTTTTTGTGCTGTTCACCGTCCGTGAGGAATACGGACCGGCGTTCATCACGCTTGTGGCCGTCGGCTCCACTGATTGGGTAGACGGTTATCTCGCACGCCGGCTGGATCAGGTGTCCCGGGTGGGGAAGTGGCTGGATCCGGTGGCAGACCGTCTGGCGCTGATCATCGTGGCGGTGACCTTCGTTGTGCAGGACATTGCTCCTTCATGGCTGGTCCTGTCCATCGTGATTCCCGATGCCGTCCTGATCCTTAACGCACTGGTGCTGTTCCGCGGCAACCCCAACCTACCGGTGAGTAACATCGGCAAGATCCGCACCGCGTTGCTGCTGCTGGGCGCACCGCTCCTGCTGCTTCAGCGTGTCCCGGGCTTCGACTACGGCTGGCTGTCCGCCACGGGAACGGCCCTGCTTCTGCTGGGCTGCGCTGGCCACCTGATCGCGGCGGCGGGATACCTGCGGGCAGCCTGGCAAAAATACGCCCGGGAACGCAGCGCGGCCGGGAACGCCTAATGGTCGGAATTGCCATCGCCTGCGCACTGGCCAGTGCAGTCTTCCTGGCCTTCGGTGCGCAGCGCCAGGGAAGCGCGGTCAGCGCTGACACCGGCGGTCTTGAGCTGAATTCCTCGCAGTTCCTGCGGCTGCTGCGCAACCCGCGCTGGCTGTTGGGGCTCTTCCTGCTGGGAGTGGGTACGGCGCTCAATGTCACCGCCCTGACGCTCGCACCGTTGACCGTGGTCCAGCCCATCGGGTCCATCGCCCTGGTGATCACTACGGTGGTCAACTCGCGGGACCAGGGCCTGCGGATGAACCGCATTACCGTGGCCTCCATTGTGGCGTGCGTGGTGGGCAGCGCGCTGTTCGTTTCCCTCGCCGTCGGTGTAACCCGCGACCAACAGGAGGTCCAGCCCGCACAGGAGCTCACCATCGTGCTGATCCTCGCGGTGGTGGTCGTGTTCTTCGGCACTATAAATGCGCTCTTTGGCCGGCGGATCGGCGCTATCGGTTTTATTGTGGGCGCCGGCGTCCTTTTCGGTTTCGTCGCGGTCCTGACCAAGGTCATTGCAAGCGACTTGCTCAACCCCAACGGCCGGTTTCTGCTCAATGTGCCGTGGTACACCCTCCTGGGCATCGCCGTTGCCGGCGGTCTCGGGGCCTGGTTTGTCCAGAACGCCTATTCAAGCGGCCCGCCGGACCTCGTCATCGCCGGATTGACCGTGATTGATCCGATGGTGGGCATTGCGATCGGCATCGGCGTCCTTAACGAGCTGGTACCCGATGTACCCGCTGTGGCGGCCGTTGCCATGGGGGTCGCAGCTTTGATTGCTATCGTGGGGGTCGTTGCGCTCTCCCGATATCATCCGGACGTCATCCAAAGACGGGCAGAGGCACGGCGCCGGCAAAAGCAGGCCGCCGCAAAAACTTCGAAAGACCAAAAGAGGGACTCCCTGTGACCGACGACGCATCGGCCGACAAACCGCTGACAATTCTGATTGCGTGCGATACCTACCCGCCGCACCTGAACGGTGCCGCACAGTTCGGCTACCGGCTTGCCCGCGGCTTAAACGGGCGCGGCCACAACGTGCATGTGCTGGCCCCCAACGACGTCGACGGCGGCAGCCGCTCGGACCTCGACGGCGACTGGCCCGTTCACCGGCTGCGGTCCCACGGCGTTCCCACCCACGAGTACTGGCGCATCTGCCTGCCGTGGCAGATCAAGAAGGAAATCAGCCTGCTCTTTGACCGGGTACAGCCCGATGTGGTCCACATTCAGTGCCACTACATGGTGGGGGAGTACACGCTGTATGAGGCGGAGAAGCGCGGCATCCGTGTTATCGCCACCAATCACTTCATGCCGGCCAACCTTGACCCGTTCCTGCCGTTCCCCCGCTGGCTGAAGAAAATCATTGCCAGGAACTCGTGGAAGGACATGGGCAAGATCATGGGGCGCGCAGCGGCCGTGACCACGCCGACGCCGCTTGCCGCCAAGGCTATGCATGCTCATGCTTTCCTGCCGGATGTGCTGCCCCTTTCCAACGGCATCGACGCATCGGTCTACGAACTCCAGCCGGGCGAGCGCGTCGAGCGCCACGAACATCCGACAGTGCTTTTTGTTGGCCGGCTGGCGGAGGAGAAGCACGTGGATGTGCTGATCGACGCCGTGGCGAAGGCACCTAAGCACCTGAATGTGCACGCCGAAATTATCGGTGGCGGCGAAGTTAAGGGCAGTTTGCAGGCACAGGTGAAGCGGCTCGGCTTAGAAGGCCGCGTCGTTTTCCGTGGACTGGTCTCCGACGAGGAACTGCGGCGTGCTTATCAGCGGGCCGATGTGTTTGTGATGCCCGGGACCGCCGAACTCCAGTCTCTGGTCACGCTGGAGGCGATGTCCGCCTCCACGCCAGTGCTCCTGGCTGATGCGATGGCGCTGCCGCACCTCGTAGAGCCTGGCCGCAATGGCTACCTGTTTCAGCCCGGAAACAGCGATGAACTCGGCGAACGGCTGGCATCCATCCTGGAACTGGACCCGGACGGCCGGGCCGCGATGGGTGCGCACAGCCGCTCCATGGTGGAACGGCACAGTCTGGATGCCACCTTGTCCACCTTCGAGGATCTGTACTACGGGCGACCGCCGGCACAGGGAAGCCTCTAGCTTTCCGGGGGGTACTTCTCCGGATTGGTGGGACGGGCTGGCCTGCCACTAGGATGGCAATATTGCGCTCACCGGCGGGAATATCCCGAGGGGCGACGAGGGGCTGTAGCTCAGCTGGTCAGAGCAGCGGACTCATAATCCGTGGGTCGTGGGTTCAAGCCCCACCAGCCCTACGCGATACCGGGGATTTTCGGAGGTTCAAGTAGCCTCCGGATGTCCCCGGTCTTCACTTAGTCTTCACAAAGTCAGTGGAGATGCGTGGATTAGTCCTCGTCGTAGGGATCCTGCCAGGCAGATTCCGCCCGCAGTATTCTGCGGACCCGTGTAGCCAAGACCCACTCGTTGTGGGCTTTCCCGTCTTCGTCGATCCAGTGCAGAAGTACCTGCGTGCGAGTCCAGGCGGCTGCCTTAGCGTCTATAGTCCCGAATTGGGGTTGCTGGGCCCTGACGTACGGTTCGCGCCTGTACGGGGCGTGCGTGACCGGGCCGTTGGGGTGTCGCCCGCCAGTCGGTTGCAGCCCTTGCCGCGCTTCCATGACATCCACTTTATTCACCCGCGGAACTCTGTCATCTGCCACTGACATAACCGCCCGAACGCCTGTGCACCGTGTTAAAATTGCGCATGGCAACTTCCGAGCTTTGGACTGACGCGACTCTTCCGACGACGCCGGGAGTTTATTCGGTTCCCACCGACCAGCCAGGCACTTTGCCTGAGCCCAACGGGCACCTGAAGCGACGGGATGTGGGTAAGTACCGGCTGTGTAGCCACACGGACCGGCACGGGGTAGTCACCAACTGGCAGCGGGAGCTTCCGGATGGCGAGTGGCGCGAGGTTGAGTCATTGCGAGAGCATGGCATCAGCTCACTCTGACTTAAACACCGAAGGCGCCCCACTCGTGTTGAGTGGGGCGCTGCTTGCGTTTTAGCTGGTGGCTGTACGCCCGCTAATCCACAGTGGCCCTCCACCGTGGACGACCCCTCCGCCCATCGTCAGTGGGCCGTTGATGCGGATTGCGTTGTCAGCAGTTTTCAGCACTCCGGAGAAGTGCACGGCGCCGATGTCAGTGTTCAACGGTTCCGGGTGGTTCTCGGGTGTGTCCATGCGCCCACTCTAACCGACAAATGGCGCCCCCAGTCCAAAGACTAGGGGCGCTATGTCATGCTCGTGATTTCATAGTGGGTCCATGCAAGGGGGTGCTCGTTCCACATTTGGTGGTGGCGCAAAATATCACCAAGGTCTGCGAGACTATACGCATGGAAATGGACAGGATTATTGAATTTCTGGAAGCACGCCTAGCTGAAGATGAAGGGCTGGCATTGGCTCTTTCGGGTGATGGAGATCCCGATGCGGCGGAAGCCCGGAGAGTTGAACGGCTCCTTGCGGAATGCAATGCCAAACGCGACACCATCAATTACGTTCAGAGGCTGAATAACGCAGGGATGCCTGAGTTCTCCGCTGATTACCTCGAAAAGTTCTTGATCATCATGGCGTCGGTGTACAGCGGTCACCCAGACCACGATGAGCGCTGGGTTTGATGACCCGCCACTGAGGCTTACACGTAGGCTTACACGGTTTTGACGGGTGCTAGTGCGTTCTCCTCAACGGTCTTGAGGAACTCTTCAGTGCCCTGTTTATTGGCCTCGAGGAAGGGGGCAATGTCGTAGTTTCGGAATGCCTCCTCCTGCTCCTCGGTCATTTGGGGCAGATACCGGTTGGCGGCTTCAATGGTTCCGGCCCGATACTTTTCCGGGACTAGATCCATTGCAGGTCCGTACCAAGTTCCCGTGAATGACACGTCCTGAACGAGGGACCCAACCCTGGACTGCAGCCTGAGTAGGAGGGGGTCAGTGCCGCTATAGGAAGCCATAACCGAGGCTAGGATAATCTCGAACCGAATTGGCGCATTCTCCAGGAAGCCCTTGATGGTTCGGTTTGCCATCAAGCGGGCAACCTCGATTTCATCGGGCCATTCGCCTGTGAGCGAGGCGGTTATGAGTGACTTTCGGAAGCACTTAACGCAGGCGCGGCACGGGTGCCCGGGAATGCCCCTAATGCATGACTGGGCGAGGTGCCCAAATTCGCTCGTCCGCACAATCGTTGATGTTCCAATTTCACTAACCCCCGCGGTCGCGTTGTATGTGTCGAGCGCGACGGCGTCGAAGAGAGTTTTCCACCGCGTATAGGGCGTACGAAGTTTGTATTCGGACCACTTGCCGGCACCTGTGGAGTAGGCGGATTCGGCGATTGTCCCGAAGGTGATGGCGTCAAGGTTGAACTCATCGGCCAGCAGGATTAGCGCGATTGCCGGCGCCGGGTCCACAGAGAAACCGACTGGACCGCGCACCCATTCGTGGTCAGACTCTACGATATGGACAGACCTTCCGGCCTTTCGCATTTCTGCGATTGCGTGCAGGGCGACGTCGGGCTTGTAGAGACTTCGCCCACCCTCAGGAGGGGAGGTGCGTAGCGAGAAGACGGGCACGGTGTCATCGGGCATCAGTGCCAGGGCGCCCATGGAATCCACCCCGCCGGAGAATGATAAGCCCGGATGTGAGCCTTCGCCCGGTGTGCGCTTGGGGATGTCTGCGGACTGGTTTGTGACGTCGATTCTAGCGGCAACCTTGACTGCCTCAGCGAACTCTTTGCTTACTGCAAACGACAAGTCCAGGCGGTTGCCGATCCACGGATAAAACGTGAGCAAGGCTGCCAGCGCTCGAAGGTCGGGGTGCGTGTTGAATATAGAAAATCCGTCAGGAAGTTTGAACGTTGCTTTTTTACTGACGAGCGCAGCCTTGCCGGCCAATTCGCGGTCGCCCTCCGACAATTCGGCACTCATAATCAAATCGGCATTTACCTGGCTCATCGTGATCTGCATTCAGTCATCGTAACTGTTTGCGAGAGGTCGCAGAAAAAGTGCCCCCGCACCGGTGAGGGTGTGGGGGCGCTTTGTCATGCTCGGCGCTTCGGTCCAGTGCTGACCGGGTCCTTGGTGTAGCTGTCCGGCGTCTTAGCGAGCCCAAGCAACCAACCAACCTGTGGCACCTTCGTCTCGATCAGGCGCACCACGAGGTAGTAGGCGCCGATGAACGCCGAGTCGATCAGCGTCGAGAGAGCCTGCTGCCCTTCAAGGTCGATGTTCAGGCCGACGCGTGTCAGCAGTCCGAGGATGGAGCCGACAACAATCGGGACAATGGTGCGAATCAGTGACGCTGCGAACGGGTTCACTTGGCGCCCTCCACGGTCACGTCAACCTTGACGACACCCTCAGCGATGGCGGTGCGCACGGTGTGGTCGATACCGGCGAGCAGCTTGGCTTCATCGAACGACTCGCCGCCCGCAACAGCCTTGAGTGCGGACACGAGCTGCGCGGTTACAGCCGTGTTGGACTCGGTGCGGCGCAGCATCCCGTACAGGTCGCCGTCGTGGTACGCCCCGGACTTGCCGGGCCGGAACCGCAGGGCCAAGGCGTGTAGGGCCTTGAAGTTGTCCGGCAGCCAGGCCAGTTCCGTACGGAGGTTGGTCGTCTGGCCCTTCGTTCCGTTCGTCACGGGGATCTTGGTGTCCAGGATCGTGGAAGCGATGTGAGTGAAGAGCCACGACGCTTTGTTGTTGAGCTGGCTCCAAGACTGGTCCAGCTTCTCTACGTTGTTGGGCATGATGATCTCCTTATGCGTCTGCGAACAGGTCCGGGATTCCGGCCCCGTACTGGGTGGTGTCAGGGATGAGCAGGGGGCGTGTGGGCGCTTCTCCGGCGGGGATAACATTGATTGCGCCGCCAGCGAGCCGGTCTTCCTCTGCGATCTGCGGGAGGGGGTTGAATCGACCGAAGGGGGCAACGCCGGGGTTCGGGGTCACGTATGTTTCAAAGTGCAGGTGCGCACCGCCTGGGCCCTTCGGGATGACATTGCCGGTCCATCCGGACCTCCCGATGATCTGACTCCGCTGGACGCGCTGGCCGGTGGAGATTGCCCAGCTTTCGAGGTGTGCGGAGATGGACCGCCAACCGTCGTGCTGAATGACGACGACGTTCCCGGCGAAGTCTGCGCCTTGATAGAAGTAGTTCTCCCAGGCGATGTCGTAGGGCATCGTGAGGTTCGGCCCTGCGTAGATCACCGTCCCGGGCGCAATGGTGCGCACTGGCGTTCCGGCCGGGCAGCCGTAGTCCATGCCGAGGTGACCGAACCCCAGCTGCCAGGACCAGTGGGCGTTGGACCCGAAGTCCTGTGTGATTGGTGCGTCAACGGGATGCATGTGCCCTCCTATGGGCGTCGGTAGGGCATAAACAAAGTCCCGGGGTGCGGGGCTTAGAGATGGATGCCACTCGGTGGCGGGGAAGGTATCTCCGCCTCGTGGCCGTGCTTGCGGATGATAGCCAGCAGCCGGTAGCAGTACGTGATGAGCACATTGTTGTGGTCGCGGACAGCCTGAATCTCCTCGCGAAGTTCGGCCGTCTCCGCTTTCTGGGCCTTCACGTCAGCCTTGAGCGCCGTGATGTCTTCCTTGAAAGAATCGATGAGTGAATCACGCTCGGCGATAGTGTCGCGCCGCTCGACGGCCTTATCCTCGGGGGCCTTGATCTTCTTGGAGGTGAGTGTGCTGGCGAAGCCGATGAGGGCGACTCCGAGGGCGCCGAATGCGGCGAGTGATGTTGCGTCCACTAGTCACCGACTTCCGCGGCTACTGCCGCCCGGCGCACACCGTCCTTCACAATGAACACCCGCGCCACCAGGGCGGCCGTCAGCCCGTAAGCCAGGGCGACTTGTGCACCGCGGATCGGGTCATGCGTGTCTGCGAGGAGGGCTATCTGCAGGATGCCGTAGCAGACCGGCCCGCCGGCGAACAGCCAGATTCCGGCGATCTCCACTTGCCGTCCGGAGAATCGGAGCCTGCGGGGCTGAGCAGCCATGATGAGCCCGGTAAGGCTCACAATGAACCCGGCGACGGTGCAAGTGCACCAGAGCCACAGGAACACGCCGCCGGTGCCGGCTGGCCGCACGGAGTTGCCGGAGAAATAGAAGATGGGCCACATGATTCCGAGAGCGATCTTGACGTTCACAAAGGCCCAGTCGACTGCGGTCAGATAGTCCAAGGCGCGTTTAGTCGCGCCCCAGCGTTTCAAGGCGACTGCTTTCGGGTGGGTTGGTACACATGGGTAGGCACATAGCCTCCTGACGTTGGGGTAAAAGAAAAGCACCCCACAAGGAGGTGCTTGAGACATGGGCGCACCGCTATGAACCGTCCCGGGTTTGATGCCGCTATCTTCTGTGAGAAAGATAGTGACTATGCCCAAGCAGTTCCCTCCCGAAGTCCGTGACCGTGCAGTG
>NZ_JBEPPM010000019.1:0-85962 GCF_040547315.1 Arthrobacter sp. UYP6 | reverse complement strand
CGCACCACATGACCCAGCCGGGCCAGCACCCTACCAGCCTCCTCCTGGGTGAAGGCCTCAACACCCTGCAACACCAGGGCCCCGGTAAACCCGTCACGATACCCACCGGCACCCGCCGCCGCAGCCGCCCCCGGCTCAGCCTCATAAACCGCCAGGCTGGGCACTGAATCCCTTCCAGAATCCCGCCCTGAATCCCTCCCCGTATCCGGGACAGCACCCTCCCCGGCACCGGCGGAACCACCGGTGCTGTCCTCGGGAAAAGATCCGTGCTGATCCATGACTTCAGGCTTTCACCTGCCACTGACATTCCTGGCTCCGGATGCCTCAAAAAGAGCCCCAAAAGCTCCGAAACCGGCCCGTTTCAGACCCGCCAAATACCCGTCTTTCTGGCGAAACTACCTGTCTGCCTGCCTGTCTGCCTGCAGCCATAGCGGCCGCGCCAGGGCGCTGAGAAGCAGCCTCAGAACGCATGCAAAAGGCCTCCGGGCGGTCGAACTTTCAAGAAGTTCAACCACGCCCGGAGGCCTTCGCTATTTGTTCCGACCTGACGGATCCGTCAGGTCTCGAACCTCGTCATGCAGTCTTCGCTGCGGTGCTTTCCGATGCCCGGTATGCCCGGATCTCTTCCTTCAGGTCCTCGGTTCCTTCGGCGCACCGGGAATCGAGCGTAATCACACCGTAGGTCCAGCCCCGACGCCGATAAACCACTGAGGGAGCTCCGGTGGCGGAATCTACAAACAGGTAGAAGTCGTGGCCTACCAGTTCCATGTTGTCCACAGCGTCGTCAAGGCTCATGGGGGCACCCGGGAAAACCTTGCGCCGGATCAGGACAGGGGAATCTTCAGAAAATTCCGCGGACTCGTCGCTGGTTGAGACAGCAGCGTCGGCGGCCGCTTTCTCCAGCTGGACGTGGAGCGGTTCACTGGTGCTGGCCGTTTCCAGGTCTGCTGTCGCGACCCGAACGGCGACCGGAGTATGGCGACCGTGATGGACCTTCCTTCGATCGCTGGCCCGGCGCAGGCGTTCGATGAGCTTGGCATAGGCAAGGTCAAACGCTGCAAATTTGTCGCCGGATGTGGCCTCTGCCCGCACAACGGGACCCCGGCCTACAACGGTCAATTCCACGGTGAGAGAGCTGTCGGCCTCACGGACGTTGGGCTGCTTGGTGACTCGCGCATCTACCCGCTGCACCTTGTTCGCCAGGTTCTCGACCTTGGCGATTCGCTCCTCGGCATATTCCCGGAACCGGTCGGATACTGCAACGTTGCGTCCGCTGATCATGAATTCCATGGTGCCCTCCAATAGATTTCGGTGACACAGCAACGGCCGCTGCCAAAACCCTTGCGACCGCTGCCGCAGAACAACTCCGCTTCTTGAAGCTGTCCATACCAACACGTTAGATCACTCCCCAGCGTTATTCACCTCCGGACATTCCGATTACCCGAGACGTTCGCTTTGGGCTAGGCTCCGCCCCCTGCTGTTATCTACATCACATGACGGCGCTGCGGTTACTGCGATCACCACAGCGCCTTCAACCCGGGCTCCTGCTGCTCTCAGCACACGGGTTGCCTCGGCTATGGTTGCACCGGTGGTGAGGACGTCGTCGACGACGAGACACCGGACACCGGACAGGGAGCCGGCACCTCCTGCCGTCATAGTTCCGTAAACATTCCGACGTCTGCCCTTCCGTCCCAGACTCTTTTGGCTGCCGCTGTTCTTGCGGGAGCCAGGGCGAAGCAGGACTCGCGGCCCCGTCACAGACAGGCGGACAAGGGCCTGAACATCTGTTCCGGCGGGCAGCAGCCCTCCGGTGTGGAGGGTGCCCAGGAGCATCCCCAGCGGATTGTAGCCACGTCTGCGCAGCGCGCTTCCAGTGCCCGGAACCGGCACCAGGACAAGTTTGCTGCTGCTGGGGACGTCGCTAACGGCCTGATGAAGTGCTCCGGCCAGTAATGGACGGAGCGCGCCGGCAAGATCCGTGTGACCGTGGTTCTTGAACGCGAGCAGCACCCGCGCCAAGCTGCCGGCGTAACGGCCGGCAGCGAGTACCGGCAGGGCCGGCAGTTCCAGCTCGACATCGATGCCGGGACCGGGACCGTTGCTCGGTTGGACTTCGGCATGAGGAAGCATTTCCGCGGCTGCCTGCGCATAGTACGGCCGGACTCCGCTGCGCCGGACCCTGTGTCTGCAGTGTGGGCACAGCGAATAATCCGCGGCACCACAGACCACGCACGACGTCGGCAGCAGCACAGCGACCAGGTCCGCAGATGCGCTCCTGACAGCGGACACACAGGGGTGCAGCCAGCACCTGTCCGCGGTTTTGGCCACCCGCGAAACGGCGATCGGAAAACGGAACATGATCCCAGCTTGGATCAAGATCCGTAGTGCGCTGCCACGGCTGAATACATCTGTGGGTAAGACGTCCGCCGCAGGCCGCGGTCACGGCCCAGTGCAGGAGCCCAGTGCAGGAGCCCTGTGCAGGAGCCCAGTGCAGGAGTTGTGCGCACCAGCTGCGCACAGGGGATCGAGCATGCCCGATCCCCTGTGCGAAAGAACAGGGAGGACCCGGAAAAGGGCTATCCGGGGAATGCCGGATCCAGCAGCCCCTTGCCCACTTCATACCAGCTGTTGCCCATCCGTTTGTACATACCCGAGGGGGTCTGGACGAAAATTTCCTGTTCCCCCTTGCCGACGCTCAGGCTGGTGATACCGGCCAGGCTTGCCAGCGGTTCAGGGTCCAGTCCCAGACCCAGAATCAAGGGGGTGACCTGGTCCTGCGCGGACGTTTGCAGCACCGCAATTGAATCCTGGGAGACCCACTTGGCCCGGTTCACGGGAAGCGTTTCCGGAATCCCCGACCCGGTATTGGCGGTGACGGCCAGTTCCAGCGGCGTGGTCAGGGTTTTCGGGACCCCGTCCGCATCCCGCACGACGCCGGCAATCAGCACGTGGCTTCGTCCGCCCTGGTTGGTGACCAGCAGTGCGCGTGCCCCATCACGGGAGATGCGCAGTTCAGAGACCTCAGCTTCATTCAGCCACGGAACCGGCAGCGACAGCACTTGTTCCGGGCCGCCGCCCGGCGGCAGGGCGAGAATCCTTGAGCCGCTCTCTCCGCCCGAAGCAGTCCAGGTCCATTTTTCGGGATCAATGCTGGGGGCGGTCAGCGAAGTTCCCTCAAGGACTTCGCGCACGTCCTGGTTGGGGCCGGTCATGAACAGTGACGTCCGGTCCTCGTTGAGGAAGGCAACCGTAGCCAGGTCAAGAGAGAGTGCCGGATCCCGGGGACCGTAGGCGGCGACGCTGGGGATGCCCTCAATTTCCTGCGGATCCGCTCCCTTGAAGTAGACCAGCTCATCGTCATATACGGCGATCTGAGTGCCGCCCACCTCGGGATCAGCGACGGCGTCAACAAGGGCGCTGCTCTCCTTGCCCAGGTCCACCGCACGCTGGTTGACGGTCATGCTGACCGAGTTCACATTGTTGAGATTGGTCAGGTTTTGTTGCAGCTGCAGCGCCATCTGCTGACGGTTCAGATCATTGGAATCCTGCAGGACCTCCGCGGACAAATCCACCGTCGCCACTCCGGAGACCACCGGAACGGCGTCTCGGGCAAGAGCGGTACCCGCGGGGAAGGCGCTGCTGACCGCCCCTTGAAGATAGGGTGCCGGACCCTCCAGCATTGCCTTGACCACGTTGGCCGCGAGTCCGGATTTCTGCACGAACCAGCGGGTATCGGGAACCCAGAAGTCGTAATTGCTGGAATAGAAGTACAGGTTGTGGGAGAGGAACAGCAGGGAGAAATTGACCTCGGAGATCATGATCCCGTTCGGAATAGCACTGATCCGCCACTGCCCGTCCACCTGTTCCACCCGAGCGGACAGGGTTTCAGTGGTCCCCGAGGCCTTGTCCGTGCGGATTCCGCGCGCATCGAGCGCACCGACGACTTCCAGCTGAATGGAATAACTGTTTCCGTCTGACGCGGGCACGATGTCCGGATCCGCACCATAAATGAGTACCCGGTCCGTGGGGGACCAGGTCTCGGCCAGCTCATCGGTGAGGAACTCACGGGCCACGCTGTAGTCATCTGCCGCGCCTGTTCCCGCAGTGATGAAGCCCTGCAGGATCTCTCCGGCAGTTTCTCCTCCGGTTTGGCTGGGGCCGCGTGGGGCGACCGCGAAGGTGTCCACCAGCGAGCTTCCATCGCTGTCTGCAGATGCGGTGCCCACCGGACCTGTAGTGGGAATGGAGGAACACCCTGAGAGGACCGTCAGCGCAAGGACGGCCATCAGGACCAGCCGGGCAACGGGCCCTCCCAGGGCCCGTTCGGGAACGGACCTGTCAGAGTTCATGATTCATCTCCTGCCCTGCTGTTGCCGGTGCGGCCAGCGCCCGGGTTCCCGGGGCGCCGTCGTACGGTGAGAGCGGCACCGGGGAATCAGTGAACGGCGCGCCATGCCGGCGCGGAAGGGTGAGCCGGAAGCAGGCTCCGTCTCCGGGCCGGCCCCAGGCCTGCAGGAGTCCGCCGTGCAGCAGGGCGTCTTCGACAGCAATGGACAAACCGAGCCCGCTGCCACCGGTGGTACGAGCCCGTGCCGGGTCGGCGCGCCAGAAGCGGTCGAACACCCTGGACGCTTCGTCGTCGGTCATCCCAATACCGTGATCGCGCACGGCAACCGCAACGGCATCAATGTTGGAGGCGATGGCAATCTCGATGGGCTGCCCCTCGCCGTGTTCCAGTGCGTTGACCACCAGATTGCGGATAATACGCTCAATCCGCCGCGCGTCTGCGTCAACCATGCAGCTGACTTCCTTGGATACCACGGTGATTTCGGATCCGATATTCAAGGCCAGCGGCTCGGTGGCGTCAATGACGTCACGGACCACTGTGAAAATGTCAGTGGGTTCCAGATCCGGAGTTGCGGCGCCGGCGTCGAACCGGGAAATCTCCAGCAGATCCGCCAGCAGCGCCTGGAACCGTTCCACCTGGTGATAAAGCAGTTCCGTTGAACGGCGGCTGATGGGATCAAAACCGTCTCGGGCGTCGTAGAGCACCTCGGCGGCCATCCGCACGGTGGTCAGCGGAGTGCGGAGCTCATGGGAGACGTCGGAGACAAATACCTGCTGCATGCGTGAAAGCTGTGCCAGCTGGGTGATCTGGTCCTGCAGGGTGGCCGCCATATGGTTGAAGGAGGCGGCCAGACGTGCCACGTCGTCCTCACCCTTGACCACCATGCGTTCCTGCAACTCGCCGGCAGCCAGCTTCTCGGACACCGCAGCGGCGTCGCTGACGGCACCCACGCCGGCTCTGGCGACAATCCAAGCGATGGTTCCGATGATGGCCAAGAGCAGTCCCCCGGCAATCCAGAGGATGCGGTGGATGTCGTCGAGGGTCTGCTGCATGGACGACAGGTCGTAAATCAGATACAGCGCATACTCGGCGCTGTCCGGCGGGAGCGTGACTTTCGTGCCAAAGGCCAGCCCCGGCTCCCCGTGCGCAAGCGCCAGAGGCGACCAGTGAATGGTGTCCCGGTCCTCGTCCACATTGATGCTGCGCACGGACTCGCTCAGCGTGAGCGGAATACTGCCCGAGGTAATGCCCTCCCCAAGGGTCTGGGAGACAAACAGGTTCTGTTCCTGGTCCGGCATGGGGGTCAACAGGTACAGGCGCCGTGCGTCGGCGCCCTGGCCTTCCAGCAGGGACAGTGTGTTCGAGACCAGACGCTCGGTGCCTTCACGGTCCGTTGCCGCTGTGGTCCGGAAGTTTTCCTTGGCCGAAACAAGGCCGGCTGTGGCCTCGGACTGGAATTGATTCAGGCGCTCTTCATAGAGCGCACCGGCAATCTGATGAGAAAGGAATGCCCCTACCCCGCCGCACGCAAGGGTCACGAGCAGCAGAGTGGAAGCCACCGTCTTGAAAAGCAGAGAGCGCCGCCAGAGACGGGCGATTCGTTGGAATGTCGCTTTGCGCAGAGCGACGCGGAGCCGCGTGAGTGCCCGCAGCGCCGCAGGCAGGACTTCGGTCTTCAGGACCGAAGTCCGCGAGCGCCTAGCTCTGACCGGCTTTGTAACCGACACCGCGCACCGTCAGGACTATTTCGGGTGCTTCCGGGTCGCGCTCGATCTTGGAACGGAGCCGCTGCACATGGACGTTGACGAGCCGGGTGTCCGCTGCATGGCGGTAGCCCCAGACCTGTTCCAGCAGCATTTCGCGGGTAAAAACCTGCCACGGCTTCCTAGCGAGGGCCACCAGGAGATCAAATTCCAGCGGGGTCAGCGAAATGGTGTCGGTGCCGCGGGTGACCACATGGCCGGCAACGTCGATCGCAACCTCACCGATGCTGAGGGACTCCGGGGACTTGGTGTCACCCGGTCGCAGGCGGGCCCGCACGCGCGCCACGAGTTCAGCGGGCTTGAACGGTTTGGGCACATAGTCGTCCGCTCCCGATTCCAAGCCGCGGACGACGTCTGACGTATCTGACTTCGCAGTCAGCATGACAATGGGAACATCGGACTCGCCACGGATCTGCCGGCATACCTCGATGCCGTCGATTCCGGGCAGCATAAGATCCAGCAGGACAAGATCCGGCTTAGACCCACGGAAGACCTCCAGCGCCTTGGAACCGTCCGCGCAGAAGACAGGGTCGAACCCGTCGTTGCGGAGCACAATGCCGATCATCTCGGCCAGTGCTTCGTCGTCGTCAACGACCAATATGCGTGCCTTCATAACTCCCTGTCCCCAGTTGACTGCTCAAGCCGGTTCCTCGTTGCGGTGCCTGACCGGACAAATGCCGGCGGCCCGGCTGCATGCGCCGAGCCCTCTGTCCGCTGTCTTCGAATGCAGGGCATTCGGAGGCGTCCGAGGACGCCGCGCCAGCTGACAATATCCTTATCATCCTAGAGGACGGAGAATCCGGCCGTTTCTACGCGGACGCCGGGACTGGTCTGGAACTATAGTCGGATCAGGGCAAACAACTGTTTGGGGGAAGACCTTGGGTCAGGACAATCACAACGGCGGGGACCCGCGGGAGCGGGATCAGGCTCCCCGGCCAGAGCCGGACCAGAACGACGACGACGGCGGACGTCCCGCTTCCGCCGCACCCGGCGTACCACCGGCACCTCAGTGGGGCGCCCCGGAACCGCCTCCCCCGAGCGCCCCGGGCCCACCTCCCCCCAATACCCCGATCTCTTCCCAGCAGGGCCCTCCCGGCCAGCAGCCACAGCAGTGGGGCCCTCCCGGCCAGCAGCCACAGCAGCAGGGCCCTCCCGGCCAGCAGCCACAGCAGTGGGGCCCTCCCGGCCAGCAGCCACACAACCCCTGGGACCGGCAGAGCCCGCAATGGGGCCCTCCCGCTCCGCAGCCGGGTGCACCGGCCCAGCCCTGGGGTGCCCCGGGATACCTGCAGCAGGGCGGCTGGACCCCTCCGCCGAAACCCGGCGTCATTCCCCTGCGCCCGCTTGGCCTGGGTGAGCTGCTGGACGGTGCTTTCCAGGCCTGCAGGAAAAATCCCGGGGCAACCTTCGGCACAGCCCTGCTGATCCAGGCCGTCATCTCCCTGCTGACGTTCGTGTTTGCCGGCGGGCTCCTGTCCACCACGGTGTACAGCACGAACTTTGACACCTCGGAGTTTGAGGTCTCCGGTTCGGACGTGGCGTGGTCCCTGACCGGGCTGACCCTTCTGGGGGTGGTGTCCGTAGTGGGCGTCCTGCTGCTGCAGGGAGTGCTGGTGGTCCCCATTGCCCGGTCCATCCTCAATCTCAAGACGGGTTTCGCACCTACCTGGAAACTCTGCCGTTCCCGGCTGCTGGCGCTTGCGGGACTGGGTTTGGTGCTGACTGCGATGGCCGTCGCGGGGTTAGTGGTCTTCGGCGTCCTGCTGGGCCTGCTCGCCAGTGTCATGGGTGCGGCGGGAGTTCCGGTAGTGATCATCGGTGTCCTGGCGCTGGTGGCTGTTTTTGTTTGGCTGGTGGTCGGCTTGCCCTGGCCCCTGCAGCCCTGGTCCTGGAACCGGCCGGAATTTTCGGGTCGCTGCGCCGCTCCTGGCTGCTGACCCGGCGCAACTTCTGGCGTTCCTTCGGCATCCTCGCCCTGACGGCGATCCTCGTATCTATTGTGTCCTCTGTGATCAGCGTGCCCGTGGTCCTGATCTTCAGCTTCGTCACTGCGCTCGGAAGCGGTGCGGAGCCCAACCCAGGGGCGGCCATGGCCCTCGTTGCCCTCAATATCGCCATCACCACTTTCTTCAGCGCCATCGGATATGCCTTCCAGGCTGCTGTCACCTCACTGCTCTATGTTGACCTTCGCATGCGCCGTGAAGGCTTTGACCTCACCCTGATGAAGGAACAGGAGCTGGTGGGTTCCAACGCCGATCTGGTGCCCGGACGGGGCAGCGGAACCTCCGCTGGTCCCCGTGGCGGAGCCACACCCCCGGGAACGGGGCCGGCGCCCTACGGCGGCCCTCCGGACCGGGGTTACAACGGATGAGGATGCTGCCGGCATCGCCCTCCGGCCGAAACGTACCGGTAGTCCCCGACGCTGATCAGGCCCGGGAGTGGGCAGAACAGGAACTGTCCCGCACCGTGTATCAGGAGGCCAAGCCCAGCCTGTTGGACCGGTTCTGGAGATGGGTCGGGGATTTCCTGGCAAACCTCTTGGACGGGCTCAGCGGCGTGGACCCCACGCTGGGGGTGCTGCTCCTTGCTGCCGGGGCCGCCGCAGTCCTCGCAGCGGTGCTCTTCCTGATCAAGCCACGGCTGAATGCGCGGCGGCGGAAGGAGCTCTTCGACGCTGAGGACATCAAAGTGGCGGTAGACCACCGGTTGCTGGCAGAAGAAGCGGCCGCACGCGGCGAATGGGACACGGCGTTGGCTGAGCGGCTGCGGGCAGTCATCCGTTCCGCGGAGGAACGGGTGATCCTGGAACCGCGCGCGGGCCGCACAGCCGCAGAGGCCGGCCGCGCTCTGGCGGCATCCTTCCCAGCAGCCGCAGAGGAAATCGCCTGGCTGGCGAGGCGTTTCGATGAAGTGCGTTACGGGCATCTGGGCGCCGATTCAGCGGACGCGGCGCGCGCCCGCGACTTGGACAGCCTGCTGGAGCGCTCCAATCCCTCTGCCTCACCTGTTGTCGGTGCAGTCCTGGCGGTGCCGCGGTGAGCACTTCCGTCTCCGGCGACGCAGTCCCCGGCGCCCCCGCTTCGGCCGCGGCGCAGGCTCCTTCTCCGGGACCGGCCAGGAACTCACGTCTGAAGACACGGCTGCGGACCTGGCGGTTGTGGATCATTTTGGCGCTGGTGCTGTGTGTAGTGGTTCTCCTGCGTGTCCTGGGTGACTCCGGCGATGACGACGCCGCCCTCTCCCCCGAGAATCCGGCTCCCTCGGGTGCGCAGGCGGCGGCATCCATCCTGAAGGAGCAGGGGGTGGACATCCGCCGTGCAGACTCGCTGGAGGAGGCGATGGGGCTCCTCCAGGACAACGGATCGCAGTCCACGCTGCTGCTGTATGACCCCAACAGTTTCCTTGGCCAGGACCAGTTGGCGGAGCTGGACGGTCTGGCCCGGCGGCAGGTTCTGGTGGAACCTACCTTTGCCCAGCTTTCCGAGCTCGCACCGGGCATCCGCTCCGCAGGCGTACTGCCCGGCACGGACACCGCCCTTGACGCTGACTGCGATGTGGCCGATGCCGCTGCCGCGGAAAGCATCGATGCCGGCGGTTACGCCTTTCGCGGGCCCGCTGTCTGCTTTGCCCCGCCGGAGAGCGACGGAACGTTGGGTTCGTACGCCGCGGACGACGACGGCGGTGTGGTGGTTCTGGGAAACTCCCGGCTGCTGGCGAATGATGCGCTCGCGAACCGCGGCAACGCCGCCTTGGTGCTCCGGACACTAGGGTCAACCGACACCCTGGTCTGGTATCTCCCCACCATCGCGGATATCCCCGCCGGGGCGGGCCCCGAGGATCCCCGTGCCCTGCTGCCCGGGTGGGTGGACCCGCTGCTGGTGTGGCTGCTTGTCGTGGCAGTGCTCGCCATGCTGTGGCGTGGCCGCCGGCTGGGACCACTCGCCGTCGAACCCATGCCCGTAGTGGTACGGTCCGCAGAGACAGCAGAAGGCCGGGCCCGCCTCTACCAGGACGGACGGGCCTCCGACCGCGCGGCGGCTACCTTCCGTGCCGCCGCGCTCTCGCGGCTGGCGGTCCGGCTGCGGCTGGGTCCCGGCTGCAGCACCGAGATGGTGGTGCGGGCGGCTGCGGAGTCGACCGGTCGGCCGGTGCACGAGGTGGACCGGCTACTGAACGGTGCTCCCCCGGTCACAGAGGCCGCCCTTGTTAAGTGGTCCCAGGAATTGCAAGCCCTAGAGGAAGAGGTCACCGCATCATGAGCCAGCAGTACCAGCCGCAGCCGCCCGGCCCCGCGCCGGCACCCGCCGCGAATTACCCCGCCGACGATGGCCGGGACCCTGCCGCGGCTCCGGGGCAGTCAGTTCCCGAGGCAGGAGCCGCCGAGGGCGCCCCGGCCGCCGACCCTGTCCGGCAGGCACTTTTGGACGTCCGCCGGGAAGTGGCCAAGGCGGTGGTGGGCCAGGACGCGGCGGTGACGGGCCTGATCATTGCCCTGCTGGCTCGGGGCCATGTACTGCTCGAAGGGGTCCCCGGTGTCGCCAAGACACTGCTGGTGCGCTCGCTCTCCGCTGCACTGGACCTGGACACCAAACGGGTGCAGTTCACTCCCGACCTCATGCCCGGAGACGTCACCGGTTCCCTGATCTATGACGGCCGCACCTCGGAGTTCACCTTCCGGGAAGGACCCGTTTTCACCAATATCCTGCTGGCCGACGAAATCAACCGCACTCCGCCCAAAACACAGGCCTCGCTGCTTGAAGCCATGGAGGAGCGGCAGGTTTCAGTGGACGGAATATCACGCCTGTTGCCCGATCCGTTTATTGTTGCCGCCACCCAGAACCCGGTGGAGTACGAAGGAACGTATTCACTGCCCGAGGCACAGCTGGACCGGTTCCTGCTCAAATTGACGCTGGATCTCCCCGGCCGGGATGACGAGATCGAGATCATCCGGCGGCACAGCGGCGGCTTCGATCCGCGCAACCTTGCGGCTGCCGGAGTGCGTGCAGTCGCCACAGCAGCGGATCTCGAACAGGCGCGGCGGTCGGTAGCCGGTGTGGAGGTCTCCCCCGAAGTTCTTGGCTACATCGTGGACCTGGTCCGGGCCACCCGGGCAGCGCCCTCGTTCCAGCTGGGGGTCTCCCCGCGCGGTGCCACCGCCCTGCTGAACACCTCCCGGGCCTGGGCCTGGCTCTCGGGACGGACTTTCGTCACCCCTGATGATGTCAAGGCGCTTACCCTGCCCGCGTTACGCCACCGGGTGTCCCTGCGCCCGGAAGCCCAGATGGACGGCGTCAGCGTGGATGACGTGCTGGGCAGCATCATGGCCACCGTTCCGGTACCCCGCTAGGACGCCGGCTACTGATGGCTATTTCCGGCCGGCTGGTTTTCCTCGCCGTGGTGGGCGCCGTGGCGGTGGTGCTGTTTCCCGGCAGTTCCGCGATGTGGCTGTGGCTGGCGCTCCTGTGCCTAGCCGCTGCCGCGGACCTGCTGGCCGCCGCTTCGCCGCGCGTGCTGGCCCTGGAACGCGCCGAACCCGGCAACGTACGCCTGACCGAGCCCGCCGCCGTCGTCCTGACCGTGCGCAACAATGGCAGACGCACCCTGCGCGGCAGCTTCCGGGACGGGTGGCAGCCTTCGGCGGGGGCTCTCAGCCCGGTCCAGCGGATGCTGATCCCGGGCCGTGAAGCCCGTCGCTTCGAGGTGCGGCTGCACCCCGAGCGCAGGGGCGAGCTGCGCAGCGAATCCGTGACGGTGCGCAGCTTCGGTCTGCTGGGCCTCGCCGCCCGCCAGCGCACCCTGCCGTGTCCCGCCGTGCTGCGGGTGCTCCCTCCGTTCCACTCCAAGCGTCATCTCCCGTCAAAACTGCGGCGGCTGCGCGAGCTGGACGGCAACGCCTCGGTCCAGATGAGGGGTGCGGGAACAGAGTTTGATTCGCTGCGGGACTATGTGCGCGGCGATGATGTCCGCTCGATTGACTGGCGTGCCACGGCGCGACGGCGGGACACCGTGGTCCGGACCTGGCGGCCGGAGCGTGACCGGCGGGTGGTGCTGCTCCTGGACACCTCCCGCACCTCCGCCGCACGGATAGCGGATGAACCGCGCCTGGACACCGGTATTGAAGCGGCCCTGCTGCTGGCCATGCTGGCCTCCGGCGGAGCGGACCGGGTGGATTTCCTGGCCTTTGACCGGCGCATCCGGGCGCGCGTGGCGTCCAGCGGAAAGGGCAACCTGCTCAACCGCCTCGTCACCGCGATTGCGCCGCTGGACGCCGAGCTGATCGAAGCCGATTTTTCCCTGGTGCCCGGAGCCGTCCAGTCCGTGTCCACCCGCCGTTCCCTGGTGGTGCTGATTACGGCCCTGGACTCCGGTGCCATCGAAGAGGGGCTGCTGCCCGTGCTGCCGCAGCTGCTGGACAAACATGTGGTGGTGGTTGCCTCCGTCCGGGATCCCGAACTGGAGGAACTGCGCCGGCAGCGGACCACGGCCGCGGATGCCTTCCGTGCAGCGGCGGCCGAACGTGCCCTGCTGGACCGTGCTGCCGTGACCGCCCAGCTGCGCTCCATGGGCGCCGAAGTGGTTGATGAGACTCCGCACGAGCTGCCGCCCAAGCTCGCTGACTTGTACATCCGACTCAAGGCCTCGGGAAGGCTCTAAATCATGGACACAACCCCGCCGGCTGACGCCGCTCCCCGGTCCATCTATCAGCAGGTCCTTGGCCCGGCATTCGACCGGCTGCAGCCCGAACTTCAGGACTATTTTTCCGCTGTTCCGGGCGCTGGCGTGTATGGCGAAGGCACGGGCGTCTTCGAGACCGCCGGCTGTCCGCGCCCCTGGCTGCGGCCGCTGCTCAAACTGGTTCCGGTGTCCAACGCGTTCTTCCCCGACTACGGCACCGGCATCCCCTTTACCATCCGTAACTACCCCTCCGCGGATCCCTGGAACCGGCCCTCGCTGACCGCGGTGCGCACCTTTCGGTTTCCCGGCGGAGACCGGATCTTCGAGGACACCACTACGCTGACCGCTCCCGGGCAGCTCACTGATTATCTGGGCCGCAAGCGGAACCTCGCCACCGATTTGGTCCTAGCCGTGACCGAGGACGGCCACCTGCTCATGGATTCACCCCGCAGCCGCCTGTTCCTGGGGCCGCTTCGACTGCCGTTGCCGGCTTTTGCCGCGGCGGACGCCCATGTGGAGCAGTGGTACGACGACGCCGACGGCACCTTCCGGATCCGGACCAACGTGGTGCAGCGGCAGATAGGGACCATCTTCGTGTACGAGGGCAGCTTCAGCTACACCGAGCAGCCGTGGAACGGGATTCTCCCGCCGGACACCGTTCCGGCGCGTTGGGAACAGCGGACCTAAGCGCCCGCCGTCCCGGGACGCGTGCGGGGCCTGCTGCGGCTAGCTCTCAGCGGCCACGGAGGACAGGGCTTCAGCCGTTTGGGTCAGGCGGGACAGGACTTTGCGGGCGCCCGACGGCGAAGCCTCCGCCAGCTCCCCCACCGGGGTCACGCGCAGGGCGGGCAGTGCCTTGGCCGGCAGCCCTATTTTGGTCCAGGGCCGCAGGACGTCCTCCACCAGGGCTTTCACCTGGCGGGGTTCAGCAGCGCCTGTCGATGCTGGCAGGATTCCCAGCCACAGGGTTTTTCCGCCCTCCACTACTTCGGCAATCCGTTCCCAGTCGTCTCCGGTGAGGCCGGCGGCAGGCAGCGCCGCTCCCTGCGCTCCGGCACCAAGCGCCAGGGCGAAAGGCGTTTGGGCGCCGTTCCGCAGCGCCTCGGAACGGGCGGCCGCCGGCAGCCGGAGGATAGTCTGGGCTGCGCCGGCAGCGGAAAGCGCCTCAATGATGTGGTTCCAGGCCTGTGACACTTCGGTGGCGGGCACTGACCGGAGGGTGCGGTAGCCGCTGGCGGTGGGAATGGTTCCGCCCAGGACGTCGGCAATTTCCGGCTCGTCCAGCTGAACAATGAGTGAGGCGCCCGGGGCGGCGGAACGGGCGCGTGCCACGAAGTCCACCGCTCCTGCGGTCAGGGACTGCAGAAGTTCGCGGCGGGCGCCGGCGTCGGAGAGGGCACGCTCGCCGTTGTGCAGGTACAGTCCTGCGGCCAGGGACAGCGGTCCGCGGAGGGAAATCTTCAGCTGTTTACCCGTGGTCTCCTCGACACCCACTACATCGGCGAGGGCGTTCAGGTCCTGGCCCAGCAGGGAAACCGCGCGCCGGTGGTCCTTGCCCGGCCGGGGCACCAGGCGCCAGCCGTGCGGCTGCAGGTCCACGGCGAGATCCACCAGCAGGGCAGCGGTGCGGCCCAGCGGGTCGGCTCCGGGACCGCGGTCCGGCAGCTCCACCAGGAACGGAAGATGCGGATCTCCCAATTCGCCGCGGATGATCCGGGTGGCCTCCACCGGGTCGGTACCGGGCCAGGAACCGAGCGCGGTGGCGCTCACGTCGGAGGAAACCGGCTGCTTAGAGTCCCGCTGCATTACTGTTGCCGCCGTTGTGGTTGTCGGAGATCGCCTGGTGATGCCGGATGACCTCGCTGATGATGAAATTCAGGAACTTTTCGGCAAAGGCCGGGTCCAGATGCGCGTCCTCGGCGAGGCGGCGCAGCCGGGCAATCTGTGCGGCCTCACGGCCGGGGTCCCCGGCCGGCAGACTGTGCACAGCTTTGAGGAGCCCCACCCGCTGCGTGGCTTTGAACCGTTCAGCCAGCAGATACACCAGAGTGGCATCGATGTTGTCGATGCTGCTGCGTACGGCCAGCAGCTCCTCCATGACGTCGTTGGAGACTTTCCCGGAGAGGGAACTGGCCGAGGGGTCGAATTCATCTGCGGGTGTATCAGTCATGGCTCCAGTCTAGGGTCCGGCCGGCTGCCGGCGGAGCATATTACGCCTGCCTGCTCCGGTTCAGGAGACCGCGGCGGGGTCCCATTCCAGCGACCGGGCGGAGTCAATCGTAGCCTGGCCCAGCACACGCGTGCCCTGGTAAATCACCATGGACTGGCCCGGAGCAACCCCGCGCATCGGCTCGTTCAGGCGGACTACCAGCTCCTCGCGGACACCGCCGTCCGCCTCATCCGAGGCAACGTCTTCCATCCAACCACGCGCAGCGACGGGATCGCCGTGGGCACGGACCTGCACCATGCAGTCAAACTCAGTGCGGGCGGCAATCTCGGGGATCGGCAGGCCAGCCCAGGAAATCTTGATGCCGCGCATCTGGTCGATGTTCAGCAGCTTCTCCGGACCCACTACCACCTTGTTTTCCTTGGGCCGGATTTCCAGCACGAAGCGCGGCTTGCCGTCGTCGGCCGGGCGGCCCAGCTTCAGGCCCTTGCGCTGGCCCACGGTGAAGGCGTTGGCTCCGGGGTGGGTGCCGATCTTCTCGCCGGAGGAATCAACGATGTCCCCTTCGGTCATGTCGATCCGCTCTTCGAGCCAGCCGCGGGTGTCTCCGTCGGGGATGAAGCAAATGTCGTGGCTGTCCGGCTTGTTGGCTACGGACAGTCCGCGGCGCTCGGCCTCGGCGCGAACCTCTGCCTTGGACGGGGTCTCGGCCAGCGGGAACATGGAGTGCTTGAGCTGCTCATGGGTCAACACACCCAGCACATAGGACTGGTCTTTGGCCCAGTCGGCGGCACGGTGCAGTTCAGGGTTACCGTCGGCGTCGGTGATGACCTTGGCATAGTGACCGGTGCAAACGGCGTCGAAACCCAAGGCGAGCGCCTTTTCCAGCAGCGCGGCGAACTTGATCCGCTCGTTGCAGCGCATACAGGGATTGGGGGTGCGGCCGGCGGCGTATTCGGCGATGAAGTCATCCACCACGTCTTCCTTGAACCGCTCGGAAAAGTCCCACACGTAGTACGGGATGCCCAGGATGTCACACGCCCGCCACGCGTCGCGGGAGTCCTCGATGGTGCAGCAGCCCCGGCTGCCGGTACGCAGGGTGCCGGGCATGCGGGATAGGGCCAAATGGACGCCGACGACGTCGTGCCCGGCTTCCACTGCCCGTGCTGCGGCTACCGCGGAGTCAACTCCGCCGCTCATTGCTGCCAAAACCTTCATGAAGTAAAACCTGTTCCTGCTGTTTGGATGCTGCTGACGTGGGAGGCCATTCCTGCTTTTTTGGCCCGTTCATATGCTTCTGGAAGTGCTTCCAACAAGGTGTCAACGTCGGCGGGCGTGGTTGTATGCCCGAGGCTAAACCGCTGGGCGCCGCGGGCCTGTGTTTCGCTCAGGCCCATGGCCAGCAGGACGTGCGAGGGCCGCGGAACTCCCGCGGTGCAGGCCGAGCCGGTGGAGGATTCCACTCCGGCCAGGTCCAGCAGGAACAGCAGCGAATCACCTTCGCAGCCGGGGAAGGTGAAGTGCGCATTGCCCGGCAGCCGGCGGGGCATGCCGCCGGCCCCACTAGCGGCGTCGTCGCGCGCACCGCGAAGCACTGCGTCAGGGATCACGCGCTCGACGCCGGCGATCAGTGTGTCCCGCAGCTCCCGCAGGCGGGCGGACTCGGCCGGAAGATTCTCCGTGGCTTCACGGGCCGCGGCGGCAAAGGCGGCAATGCCGGGGGTGTCCAGAGTGCCCGAGCGGATGTCCCGCTCCTGCCCGCCGCCGTGCATCACCGGGGTGAGCTTCACGGCCCGGCCGACCACGAGCGCGCCGATGCCTACCGGGCCGCCGATCTTGTGGCCGCTGATGGCCATGGTGTCCGCACCGGAGGTACGGAAATTCACCGGCAGCGCGCCGAAGGCCTGCACTGCGTCGGTGTGCACGGGAACCCCGTACTCGTGGGAAAGCGCCGTCAGCGCAGCGATGTCCTGGACTGTGCCCACTTCATTGTTGGCCCACATCACGGTCAGCAGCGCCGTGCTGTCCGGGTGTGCCTCAAGCTCCGCACGGACGGCCTCCACGGAGACCACCCCGTCCTGATCCACCGGCAGCCACACCGCGGTGGCTCCTTCATGCTTTTCCAGCCACTGAACAGTGTCCAGGACGGCATGGTGCTCAATCGGCGAGCACAGGATCCGGGTGCGGCGCGGGTCGGCGTCCCGGCGGGACCAGTACAGGCCCTTCACCGCCAGATTATCCGCCTCTGTTCCGCCGGAGGTGAAGATGATCTCCGACGGGTGGCAGCCCGCGGCGGCGGCGAGCGCTTCACGGGATTCCTCCACCACCATCCGGGCGCGGCGGCCGGAGCCGTGCAGCGAAGACGGATTGCCGCTGCGGCGTAGTTCTGACGTAAGTGCGGCGAGGGCCGAGGCCGAGATAGGCGTGGTCGCCGCGTGATCTAGGTACACGGGCACCTGATTATTCTAACGGGAATTGCAACCGATGCCGATTCTTCTTCGGCGCCGGTTCCACTTTCCCCCGGTGAGTCCTGCCTCCACCGGATCGGAGCCGGATGCTGGCAGACTACCCCTGTGATGACCCTGCCCCGGGAACCTGCCGCCCACTGTGAACCTGTCCGTGCGCAGGCTGCGCCTGCCGGAGGAACCGGCGTCCTCCAGGCCCTGGCCGCCCGGTTGGCAGCTCTACATCCCGACCGCCGACTGTTCACAGCGGTGGACGGCGTTGACGGCTCCGGCAAAACCACCTTCGCGGATGCCCTGGCCGCCGGAATAAGGGCTGCGGCAATCCCCCGGCCCGTGGTGCGGGTGTCATTGGATGATTTCCATCACCGCCGGGACCTGCGCTACCGGCGCGGCCGAGGTTCCGCTGCGGGCTTTCGCCACGATTCCTACAATCTGGATCAGTTTCGGGCCTACGTCCTGAGTCCCCTAAGACCCGGAGGCTGCGGGCATTACCGGCCGGCAGGGCACAACCTCGATACGGACGCCGTTCTGTCCCCGCCCTGGCAGCCCGCAGCCGCCAACGCCGTCGTGCTGGTGGACGGGCTTTTCCTGCACCGGGACGAGCTGGCAGCCGACTGGGATTTCTCGATTTTCCTTGACGTTCCGTTTCCTGTGAGCGCTGCCCGGATGGCGCTCCGGGACGGAACGCCGGCAGATCCGGAACATCCGGACATGCACCGCTATGTCGGGGGCCAGCGGCTGTATTTCGGCGACTCCGATCCCGCGGCGCGGGCCACCGTGGTGGTGGAGAACACCGACCCGGAAGATCCACGGGTCATTCCTGCCGCCGCCGCAAGTTGCTTCCGCACAAGCGCACGGCGGTACCCCGGGGGAACCGTAGTTGGCCGCTGCAGCGTTGCGGAAAACACTCTGTGGAAACATTGTTCGCTGCTCCAACGTTGTTATACCTGCTGTGACCTTTACGCAGCGTTGCAGTATTGTGCCTTCCGGTCGTGCTCCGGCCCGGTGATCCGGGGCGGCTGCAAACCTGAAAGAATGCAACCGCTGCCAAAAATCTGCTGCGCCGCCACGGCGCAACACCTGCCGGGCCCGCCGGCGCAACGAGAGGAACTGCTGTGAGCCCGTCGCCCAAGACGCTGTATGAGGTTTTGGGTCTTGCCCCCTCGGCCACAACGGATCAGATCAAGACCGCCTACCGGAAAGCCGCACGCGCCACCCACCCGGATCACGGCGGCAGCGCCGAGACCTTCCATGTCATTGCAGAGGCTTACGAGGTACTGTCCAATCCGGAGCAAAAGGCAGCCTATGACCTGCGTCTGGGGCGAGGCTCAGCACCCCGGCCGGGAACAACCTCCGGCCCGGCATCATCGGCCCGCACCGCGCCTACCCGCGCGGGATCCGGACCCGCCCAGGACGTTTTGGGCAATGCCCCGCGTTTTGTTCCCGACTTTTCCCCCGGTTCTCCGCCTGTGCTGCCGCTGGCGCTGGCCGGCCAGCAGGTCCATGGCTCGCCCCGTCGCCCCGGATTCCTGTCCCGGCTGGGCTCCTCGGCCGGAGCACGGTTTGACGGTGAAAACCTCACTATTCACCTGTTGGAACGCACCCTGCTCCCGGATTATCCCGCGGGCCGGCTGGTCAACGGGCTGCACATGCCGGACCGGTCTCCGCGCGGCGGCAACCTTGAGGTGGGGCATGTACTGCTGGGCGGATATCGGATGGCCGTGCTGGAATCCCAGGTGGCGTCGCCGGGCAACTACTCCTGGGACGGCAGGCACCTGCGTTACCGGGGCCGTGATGTGAACATCGGCCGGCTGCCGGACGCCGTCCGGACGCTCCAGGACCGGTTCCCGGAGTGCAACGTCAGCGGCTGGGTTGTCCTGCACAGCCCCAACGGCAATCCGTTTGAGCCGGTGATCGATTACCCACCCTCGCTAAGCCGCAGCGCTCCCGCCATGGTGCATGTGGCCAATGCCGGAACCCTGCAGCGCGAACTGAGGCGCTTCTTCAACGACGGACCGCAGCCCAATGTGGTGCAGCTTCAGGTTCTTGGCGGCCTCCTCGATGCATTGGCACGCTAGCGCCCGGGCATAGGATGGGGTTGTGTTCCGCATTCTCTTCCACACCCCTGAAATTCCCGGTAATACCGGCAACGCGATCCGCCTTGCCGCCATTACCGGAGCCGAACTCCATCTTGTCGAGCCCCTGGGCTTTGATTTGGAGGACTCCAAGCTGCGCCGCGCCGGCCTGGATTACCACGACCTCGCGGTCCTCCATGTGCACCCCACACTTGACGCTGCCTGGGAGGCGCTTGCTCCGGAGCGGGTTTACGCCTTCACCTCCGACGGAGATACGTCCTACACGGACATCGCCTATCAGCCCGGAGACGTGCTGCTTTTCGGCCGTGAATCCGTGGGCCTGCCCGAGGATGTGTTGCAGGATCCGCATGTCACCGCGCGCGTCCGCCTGCCCATGCTCCCCACCCTGCGCTCCCTGAACCTTGCTAACTCCGCCTCCATCGCCGTCTACGAAGCCTGGCGCCAGCATGGCTTCGCAGGTGCCCAGCTCTAAGGACTCCCATGCCCGAGACCAACATTGGAACCGCGTTCGACGACGGCGCCGCCGAATTTGAGCGCCTGGCGCCTTCGCTGTGGAATCCGATGGGCAATGCCCTGGTGGCGGCTGCCGAGATCACCATGGGCGAGAGCATTCTTGATGCAGGCTGCGGAACCGGTGCCACCACAATCCCCGCGGCCCAGTACGCCGGGCCCGATGCCCGGGTGGACGGCGTCGACCTGTCGGCGCAGATGCTGGCCCTGGCCCAGGCGAAAGCCAATACCCTCTCCCTGGCGAACGTCAGCCTGACCGTGGGCGATGTTGCCCGCTGGGCCGCGGAGGAGCCGTACGACGTTATCCTGTCTGCCTACTCCATCTTCTTCCTTCCGGATATGGACGCGGCGGCAGCGCACCTCGTCTCCAACCTTCGCTCCGGCGGTCGCCTGGCGCTGAGCACCTGGGCGGACGGTGCTCTGAATCCGTTTACTGATTTATTGGTCCAGGAATGCCGGCGTGAGCGTCCCGAACTGACCGGGCCACTTTCCGGGGCGCGGGACAACACCGAACGGCTGAACACGCCTGAAAAACTCACGGCCTGGCTCGAGACCCTGGGACTCCAGGACATTAAGGTGCTCTCTACGCCTGCCCAGGTCCAGCTCAACCACTCCCTGGCCTGGTCCCTGGTTCTGGGCAGCGGTTTGCGTTTCCTCCTGCCCGGGGATCCCGAAGCGATGGAACGGGTTAAAGCCGCTTTCCTGACGCAGCTGGGCGAAGAACATCTCCTGAATGCGGACACCCTGATCGCTTCCGCGCACCGGCCCTAGGGTGCGCCGGTCCTAAAACCGGCGCGCCCATCCTTTCGGACAGCGGCGTCGAATACGGGGTATGGACGCACAGGGAGTGACGGCAGTGATGGGCCGCCCGGCGCGCGCTGAAGCAACCGGTGTGTACGACTTGCACCACCGCGCTGCAGCCGCGGGGGCGGCTTTTCCCTTATGCTGGAACCCTATGGACACGTCCAACCAGGGACGGCCCTCCGCCGCGCAGGCCTCCATCCCGGAGGGCGCCGCCGACGCCGCAAAGAACCACGGGCAGCAACCCGGCCCGCAAGCCTCGCTGGAGACGCTTCTGGCAGGGATCGCTGCCGGCAGCCAGGATGATTTCGCTGCGTTCTACGCACTGACCTCCCGCCGCGTTTACGGATTGGCCCGCCGGGTACTCATTGACGCCGAGCTCAGCGAGGACACAACGCAGGAGGTCTACCTGCAAGTGTGGACCAATGCCTCCCGCTTCGATCCGTCGGTCGGCTCGCCCATGGCCTGGCTGCTCACGCTGGCCCACCGCCGCGCGGTGGACCGTGTCCGCTCCGAACAGAGTTCAGCCAACCGCGAGGCACGCTTCGGTGCCGCCATGCAGGAACCGGACTACGACAACGTGGTGGACACCGTGACACAGCGTCTTGACGCCGAGGCAGTAGTGCAGTGCCTGGATTCACTGACCGATACCCAGCGGGAATCGGTGCGCCTGGCCTACTACGGCGGGTTGACATACCGTGAGGTCGCTCAGAGGCTCAGTGCTGCGGTGCCGACCATCAAATCCAGGATCCGCGACGGATTGATCCGACTGAAGAAATGCCTGGGGGTGAACGAAAATGCCGGAGAACAGCTTTGATGCCTCCTCAGATGCGCTCGCAGTAGATCTGGCCGAGGGCCGGCTGCTGGAGTGGGCAGAGGTCTATGCCCTGAATGCACTGCCCGATGAGGAGCGACAAGCAGTGGACGCTGCCTTGGAACAGGCCGACCCCGAAGTCCGCCGATCTTTCCTCCGGCGCGTCTGGTCCACGCGCGAAGCGCTGGCCGGAGGCTACCGCGCCGAAGCGGCTCCGCCGGCGGATCTGTTCAAGAAGATTATGGCCAGGCTTCCGCAGCAGGAGAAGGAACAGCAGGGTGACGGCCAGGAAGACTCTCGGGCGCAGGCACAAAAGCCGGCTGGGCCTTCGGCTGTTCCCGATGTTCCCGGCCCGGTTCCCGATGTACCCGGGGTTTCCCCCGTCGATGAGCTCGCCGCGCGCCGCAGCCGCCGCTCCCCCCTGGGTGCCGCCGGCCGTTGGATCCTGGCCGGCGCTGCCGCCGCAGCAATCATTGTCGGTGGCGTCACCATCAGCAACCTCGGATCGGACTCGGTCCAGGAGGAAGTGCTGGCCGCCTCGGACCTCCAGCAGCGCACTATTGACCTACCCACCGGGGGGACGGCGGAAGTGGCAACCTCCGAAGGTGAGAACGCCGCCGTCGTGACCCTCAGCGGGGTTCCCGCCCCGCCGGCGGGTTCGGTCTACCAGATGTGGCGGGTTCCGGCCGACGGGTCCGATCCGGTGTCCGTGGGAACCATGACGAGTGAGGATCTCTCCGGTTCCAAGGCCACCGAGCTGACCGATATTGATCCCTATAGTGCGGTGGCGGTGACGGTGGAGCCCGACGGCGGTTCAACCACGCCCACTCTGCCCATTGTGCTGGTCATCCCCTTCACGGCCTGACGCCTCCGGGCATGAGGTTGGGGAGAACACCTGCCCGCCGGCGGTAGCTTGACCTTGACGCTGCGGAAAGCCCTTGGCCCATTTCCAACGGAGCACAGGCCCTGACGGTCCACCACCGGTGGCTGCAGGAAGAAAGCCGGCGGCTCACCGAAATGGCGGCGACCGTCCAAACAACGCTGGGCACACTGGCACAAGGAGGAGCCATGGACGCACAAGAGATGTTCCGGGGGTTCGAAGAAAACCCCTACGAGGAAGAAGCCCGCCAGCTCTGGGGCGATGCCGGCGTGGACTCCAGCCAGGCACGCCTGGCCGGACTCAGCGCCGGCGAGCAGCAGGACCTCATGCAGGAAGCCCACGCCATCAACACTGAGCTCGCCGGCTGCCTGCAGGCAGGTCTGGCGGCGTCGGACCCGCGGGTCTCCGACGCCGTCGCCCGCCACTACCGATGGATCTGCGCGGGCTGGACTCCGGACCGGGAAGCCTATAAAGGCCTGGGGACGCTGTACGTGCAGGACGGGCGCTTCACCGCCTTCTATGATCAGGAAGCCCCGGGGCTGGCTGCCTATCTCGCAAAGGCCATCGAGCAGTGGGCTGACGCCAACCTGTAGCGCCGCACTAGCCCGCGGGGATCGGCCATCCCCGCGGGCTAGAAGCCTGCAATCGTCTGGTCGGTGTTCACACCCACCGCATGAAAGACCTCGGCGCTGGCGCCTTCCGGAAGCCCGAAGCGGCGGGCATTGTCCTGCAGCATCGAACACACCGCTGCCTCCATCTTGGCGATGTCCGGATGCTGGCTGGCGTGGACCCGGATGGCCGACAGTTTGGTGTCCACCGTGCCGCTGATATCCACCGCATGGTTTTCTCGTTCGCGCGGGGCCCCGTAGAACCACAGCCACGGCACCCTGTACGCTTCCAACCCCTGTTCGGCGAGCCGGGGAAAGGCGAACGGATTCTCCGCCGCGGGGTAGACCGCCCGTGTGACAATTTCACCGCAGGCAAGATGGTCCGGATGGCTGGCCTGGATCCGGTCCCAATTGCGCTCCGGGTGCATGGAGAGCACGACGTCGGGCCGGAGCCGTCGGATCAGCGCCACGGTTTTTTCCACTACGTCCGGGGTGACGGCCAGAAATCCGTCCCGTTCGCCCAGGAAATGGATGTCCCGCACGCCCGCGAGTTCCGCGGCTGCCTGCTGTTCGCTGCTGCGCAGCGCAGACACGTTTTCCCGGTCTCCGGGCTCGAAACCTCCGGCGTCTCCGGCGGTCATGATGCAGTAAGTGACCTCGACGCCGGCAGCGGTGAAGGCTGCCACAGTTCCGGCAGCACCAAAATCGATGTCATCGGGGTGGGCGGCGAAGGCCAGCACACGCTTGATGCCGGACTGGTTGGATTCCACGGGCTAGGACCTGCGCTTCTTGATTTCCTCGGTGGCCTGCGGCAGCACGGAGAACACGTCCCCCACAATGCCGAAGTCCGCAATCTCGAACACCGGAGCATCGGGATCCTTGTTAACCGCCACAATGACCTTGGCAGTCTGCATTCCGGCCTTTTGCTGGATCGCACCGGAGATACCGGCGGAAATGTACAGTTGGGGTGAGACGGTCTTGCCGGTCTGGCCCACCTGCGCGGAGTGTTCGATCCAGCCGGCGTCCGTGGCTGCGCGGGAAGCGCCAACGGCACCGCCGAGGACGTCCGCCAGATCTTCCACCGGGGAGAAGTCTCCGTCCATCCCACGCCCGCCGGCCACGATGACCCGGGCTTCGGAAAGTTCGGGGCGGCCGCTGACCCGCTTCTCCGTGCGTCCGGTGACCCGGGCTGCCGGGCCGGCATCGGACACGGCGATGCGATGGCGCTGAGGGACGGCGGGAACGGGTGCTGATTCCGGCTCCACGCTGTTGGCCTTGACCGTGATGATCGGAATGCCGTTCTGCACCCGGCAGGTGGAGGTGTAGGAGCCAGCCAGGACGGACTTGGTGACTGAAAGGTCCGGAGCAACAGCCACGGCATCCGTGATCACCCCGGAGCCCAGCTTCACGCCTGTGCGGGCGGCCACCTCACGGTCTTCGAAGGAATTGCCCAGCAGCACCGCGGCGGGCTCAGACGCCCGAACGGTGTCCGCGAGGAAGGCGGCCTTGGCGGCGACCAGAACATCGGGAAGCGCCTGTTCCGGTTCATAGACTGCAGCGACGCCGCAGTTGCCCAGCGCCTCCGCTACGTCATCTTCGAGAGCCCGAGGGCTGGCAACCACCGGATCCCCCAAGCCGCGGGCGATGGTCAGCAGTTCGCGGCTCGCACGCGGCAGCGGCAGGCCGGGAACATCAATAAAGACCAGGACAGAGGCCATAACGGGCTCTCCTTAATGCTTGGGCTCCGCGGAAGCGGCGCCGGTGAAAGGATTCTCAGATCAGTTTGGAGGCGGCCAGGAAGTCCACCAGCGCCACTCCGGCACTGCCGTCATCGGTGATGATTCTCCCGGCGGAACGCGGCGGACGGGCAGCGGAAGCAGCCACCAAGGTCCAGGAACCCTCGCTGCCGCCCTGTGCCGCGTCAAGGCCCAGATCCTGCAGGGAAAGCACGGTAATCGTCTTCTTCTTTGCCGCCATGATGCCCTTGAAATTGGGGTAGCGCGGCTCGTTGGCCTGGTCAGTGACGGAGACCAGCGCCGGCAGGGGCGCCTCGAGGGTTTCCGAGTAGGAGTCCCCGTCCCGCCGGGCCCGCACCGCATCTGTGCCCCCGGCATCCACCACTTCCACCTCCGACGCGAAGGTGATCTGGGCCAGCTGCAGGCGTTCAGCCAGCTGCGCGGGAACCAGAGATGTTTCTCCGTCGGTGGAGGCCATGCCCGTCAGCACCAGGTCAGGAAGGCCCGGGGCGCCCTGGTCGCCCGCTGCATGCTTCACAGCAGCCGCCAGCACCCGCGATGTTGCTGCCGCATCGGAACCCGCCAATGCGGCGTCGTTCACGTGGAAGCCCTGATAGGCGCCCATCTGCAGCGCCTTTTTAACGGCGTTGACGGCCGCATCGGGCCCCATGGTCAGCGCGGTAACCATGTTCCCGGCAGCCTGGCCGCCGCGTGCTTCAGCAAGCTGGAGAGCCGCCTCCAGCGCATACTCATCCAGCTCGGACAGGATGCTTTCTGAGCGGTCAAGGGTATGTCCGGGGCCGGAAAGATGCCGGTCAAACTGGGCATCGGGAACGTGCTTCACCAAGACAACAATATTCAGCGGCCTGTCGGCTGAGTCCTGCATGCGGGACCTTTCTGCGTCGGAGATCGTCCCGCGCGCGGGTTCACCTGCTGCGGGAGGAGCCGCCCGGGGCGACAAACTAAGCTAATCACACTGTGTGGCTGCCCGCGCGCCCACAGCCGCGGCAGCTCAGGCAGCAAAAGACGGCAGGATCCGTCCCCCTTCAAGGAAGGACAGTCCCTGCCGTCGTTTCACGCGTCCCGTTTCAGCCTGGGCCGGTACGCCGTCGTGCTTGCGCGGATGCGCGGACTACTGATCCGCTGAGTTGCCCAGCGTTACATCAGTGCTGTCGGTGCGTCCGCCGCTGGTGTAGTCGATGGTGACTTTACTGCCCGCCGCCTGCATCCGAATGGCTGCAGTCAGGGACTGCGCATCGGTGACCGGGATTCCGTTCACCGCGGTGATGACATCTCCCTGTTTCAGGCCCGCCTCTGCCGCGGGGGTGCCGCCGGCAGGGTTCTCAGCCACCTGCGCTCCTACTGTGAAAGCTGAGGACCCGGACGCTGCGGCCGGAGTGACCGAGACGCCCAGGAAACCGTGCGTGGCCGAACCGGTGTCGATGATTTCATTCGCCACCCGCTCCGCGTAGCTCATGGGGACGGCAAAGCCGACGCCGATGCTGCCGCTTTCTTCGCTGGCAGAGGCAATGGCCACGTTGACGCCAATGATGTCACCGTCAGAATTCACCAGCGCTCCGCCGGAGTTTCCGTGGTTGATCGCCGCGTCCGTCTGGATCACATCCAGGTAAATGGAGCTTGAAGCCGTGCTCTGGCTCTGGCTGGAACCGTCCGGCGGAGCAAAGCGGAAGCCGTTGCCGTCATTCTCCCCGCCCGTACCGCCGTCAGAATCGGATTCCGGGGCCGCGGATGACTGCACGCTGATGGTGCGGTTCAGGGTGGACACGATTCCGTCGGTTACGGTGCCCGCGAGACCCAGGGGCGCACCAATTGCAATAACGGTGTCACCGACGTTGAGATCGTTCGAGTCGCCCAGGGTGGCCGGAGTCAGATTGGAAGCATCCACCTTGATCACAGCCAGATCGGACACCGGATCAGTGCCCACCACAGTGGCTGAGAAGACGCGGCCGTCATTGGCCTGGACTTCAATGGACGGAGATGAGACGGTTCCACCCAGCGTGACCACGTGCGTGTTTGTCAGGATGTGACCATCGTCATCCAGGATGATTCCCGAGCCGGTGCCGGAGCTGCCGCCGGCGGAGACGTCAATGGTGACCACGCTTGGGGAGGCCTTCACAGCGGCAGCCGTGACCGCGTTGACGCTGTCTTTGTTGTTCACCACCACGGTCTGTGCCTGGCCGGTGCTCTGGGGCCCTGAGCCATCGTCCATCAGGGCATCGGCGGCTACGGCTACGCCGCCGCCGAGCAGTCCCGCTAGGAGCATGCCGGCCACCAGAGTGCCTGCGCCGAACCTGCGCGCCGGAGGTCCGGGAACCGGTTGGTGTCCGGGTCCGTACGGGTCCTGCCCGTAGCCGGAACCGGAGTAACTGCTACTGCCGGAGGCCGCCGGCGGGTACACCGGCGGAGTTGCTGGTCCCTGGCCCTGGTCCTGATGCGAACCGCCGTAGAACGGCTGGGAGGACTGCTGCCCGGAAGAAGGATGCTGTTGGGAAGGATGCTGGGCAGACTGTGCGGAGTCCGGTGCGGAATCGGGGCCCGAAGGTGCCGTTGAGGCCGAGTGCAGCGGCTGGGTCCGCTCCCCCGCAGGATGGGGCAGCTGCTGCGTCTCTTCGCCTGTTTCACCCGCGGCGACGCTCTCGGACGAAGCAGGCGGGGCCGGTGGACGGGGAGGCAGCGGACGCTGTGGTCCCTCAGTGCCCCCGTGTTGCTCAGACATGTGCTGTCCTTTCCAAATCGGTATGCCCATGAACCTGGTGCTTCATCAACTATGACAGCCATTTCTGTGACCAGAGCTGGAGGTTCCTGAACGATTCCTGAGAGTTAGCCGAAAGACGTCCTACCCTAGCTGTGGTGGACTGGGGCGTCCGGCGAACCATAGAATCGATCCAAGTGCCGCCCGCCCCGAAGGGGAACTGACGGGTCCGGCGGAACGCAGCAGAACTGCCACGCGCCACTACGAACCTGAGGGACAATTTATGCGGTTGAAGACCAAGCGGCTAGGTGCTGTGCTGGGTTTGAGTGTCATGGCACTGCTGATTCCGGCCACGGCTGCTTCCGCGGTTCCCCCGGTGACCATTCCGCCCGGGCAGTTCCTGGTCGACGAGGCCGGTGTGCTGGGCTCGGACGCTGCCGAGGTCCGCGACGCCATCACAGAAGTACGCACGGACAGCCGGTACACCCTCTATGTGGTGTATGTGGATAACTTCACCGATCCTTCGGATCCCGTGGCCTGGGGCGATCAGGTCGTGTCGCAGAAGGGAATGGATTCCCAGGAGGTACTGCTGAGCTTCTCCACGGAGGGCCGCAGGCTCCGTGTTTCAGTTCCCAACAACAGCGCCCTGTCGCCGGAGCTCGGTGACGCGGTTACTTCGGCAGCCACCGAGTCCCTGTTCGGCAAGGAGTCCATTTCCTCGGCTGACTGGGCTGACGCCGCTGTCAGCGCAGCCGACGTGCTCGTGGCGGGTCCGGGCGCAGTTTCGAATGGTTCGTCGTCGAACGGTTCGTCGTCGGCCGGCGCAAGCCTCGCCCCGGTGCTGCTCATCGGCGGAATTATCCTGCTCGGCGGCGGCGCGGCGTTCCTGTTTGTCCGCAGCCGGCGCAAGGGTGCCCTCACGGGCGGCCAGGGCAGCGCAGAGAACGAACCCGTGGACCCGTTGGATGAAATGAGTGTGGAGGATCTGCGCAAGCGGGCAGGGAGCCTGCTGGTAGCCGCGGACGATGCCATCAAATCCAGCGAGCAGGAGCTGGCCTTCGCCATGGCTTCCTACGGCGACGACGCAGTGAAGACCTTCACCGAGGACCTTGCCGCGGCGAAGAACCATATGAGCGAGTCTTTCAAGATGCAGCAGCAGCTGGATGACCACATCCCGGATACCGAGGCCCAGCAGAGGACCTGGCTCAAGGACATCATCCGCCGCTGCGAGGCGGTAAATTCGTCGCTGCAGGAGCATAAGGAAGATTTTGACTCGCTCCGGGAGCTGGAGAAGAACGCACCCGCGGCCCTGGCCACGGCCCGAACCAACGCAGAGTCGGCCGCCGGACGTTTGGATGCGGCCGAGGTTTCCATCGCCGGGCTGCGCCAGCGCTATGCCGATTCGGCCCTTGCCCAGATCGCGGACAACATCGAACAGGCACGTCAGCGGCTGGAGTTTGTTGATAACGCCGCCGAGACAGCCCAGGCAAAGCTCGACGAGGGGGATACGGCGTCTGCCGTCGTCGCCGTCCGCGCGGCCGAAGAAAGTGTTCACCAGACCAACGTGCTGCTGGACGCCATTGAAAAGACCGGACACGAGCTCGACTCGGCCCGCAGCGAATTGCAGCGTGCCGTGGCAGATGCTCGGCAGGATCTGGCCCAGGCCCGGGCCTTTGCCGCCAACGGCGCCAACACCGGATTGGCAGGACCAGTGGCTGGCGTTGAAGCGGCGCTGACCGCCATTGAGCGCGAATCAGCGGTCAAGAACGACCCGGTGGACCTGTTGCGCCGTCTTGAGACCGCCAATGCGCAGCTCGACAGTGCGCTGGAAGGCATCCGGGACCGGCAGGAACAGGAACGGCGGGCACGGGACTCCCTGCAGCACGCAATCATGTCCGCCCAGGCCCAGATTTCCGGCACCTCGGACTATATCCGCGCCCGGCGCGGCGGAGTGGGCGCAGAGGCACGGACCCGGCTGGCTGAGGCGGAGCGTAATCTCCAGCAGGCCATTGCCCTGACGTCCTCGGACCCGGTCAGCGCTCTGGCCTACGCGCAGCAGGCCAACGCATTGGCTGCACAGGCTGCGGACATGGCCCAGCAGGATGTCGACGGATTCGGCGGCGGCTTCGGCGGCGGCGGCGGGGGCATGTACGGTGGCCGGGGCGGCGGCTCAGGCCTCGGCGGGGCGATCCTGGGCGGTATCCTCATCGACTCCATCCTTCGCGGCGGCGGAGGAGGCGGCTTTGGCGGCGGCGGAGGCGGAGGCTGGGGCGGCGGAGGTTTCGGCGGCTTTGGCGGCGGCGGAGGCGGCGGCTTTGGCGGCGGCGGAAGCAGCTTCTAGGGCCGTCAGCACCGGTGGTTTTTCCAACACCAGGGAACAACTTCAGTAAAGACATGACAAAAGTTTTTCTCAGCAGGTTCATCACCAAAAACCGAAAGGCAGACACCGTGGTAAAGCAGTCAATCTTTGGACGTATCACCCAGCTGGCCAAAGCCAATATCAACGCCATCCTGGACCAGGCCGAGGACCCGCAGAAAATGCTGGACCAGATGGTTCGGGACTACAGCAATAACATTGCCGAGGCAGAGAGCGCCGTTGCCCAGACCATCGGAAACCTGCGCATGCTTCAGGATGACTACAACGAAGACATCCAGAACGCCCAGAACTGGGGCAACAAGGCGCTGGCTGCATCCCGCAAGGCGGACGAGTTCCGCGCCGCAGGCAACAGCGCCGACGCGCAGAAATTCGACAATCTGGCCAAGGTAGCGATCCAGCGGCAGATGGCCTCCGAGAATGAAGCCAAGGGTGCCGAGCCCACGATTGCCTCGCAGGAGGAGATTGTGGAGCGCCTCAAGACCGGGCTGGACCAGATGAAGGGGAAGCTGAACCAGCTGCAGAGCAAGCGTGACGAGCTGATTGCACGGGCCCGCAATGCGCACGCGCAGACCCAGATGCACGAGGCCATGAAGAGCATCGACGTTATGGACTCCACCTCGGAGGTGGGCCGTTTCGAAGAGAAGATCCGTCGCGAGGAAGCTCGAGTCCGCGGCGCTAATGAGCTGGCGGCTTCCAGTCTGGATGCACAGTTTGAGAGCCTGGAAGACTTGGGCGAGCAGACTGAGGTTGAGGCCCGCCTGGCGGCTTTGAAGAGCTCCGCCTCCGGGCAGTCAGCCATCGGCCAGAACTAGGATCACGGCGGCGCTTCCCGGCGCTGCTGATAGCGGGCGGCATTCCCTTACGGAGTGCCGCCCGTGCCGTTTACCGGGTTAGCGCCTCCGGCGGTGGAGAAGGGCGCGCCGCCGGATACCGAACGGCAGCACAACCCAAAGAAAAATAAGGATCACAGCGAATCCGACACCGGCGATGGCTCCTTTTCCGGAGCCGAGCACAAGATCGAAAACCAGGCCCAGGGTGCCAATGAGAGTCAGGCCCACCAGCATGATGGTGACGCGGAGCAGGATGTCGCTGTTGCGGACGAGTTCGGGCTTGATTCGGCGCTGGAAGAAGGTCCGGTGCATCACGACCATGGACATGATCAGGGCGGTGATCAGTACGGAGAGGACAACCAAGCACAGGTAGATCAACACCTGTGTGCGGGAAAGATCGGAGAACCGCGGCTGGAAGGGCAGGGTGAGCAGGAACCCGGTGAGGATCTGGATCCCGGTTTGCAGTACCCGCAGTTCCTGCAGGATGTCAGTCCAATTCCGGTCAATTCTCTCCAAGGAAGTTTCCCGGCGCTCCATCCCCCTTTCAGGATGGGCGCCTGCCTGCCTCACCACGGTTCCGGAAGGGCGGGCCGCCTCGTCAGGCTTCACGGGCCCACGGTTGCCGCCGGAGCCAGCCGGCCGTACCCGTTTGCCCATGCCGCGAGTCTAACCATCCGGTGCTGCGGTGGGCATGCCCTGCACTGAAAAACAGAAAAGTCCCGGTCAGCATTTCTGCCGATCGGGACTTTCCGGTGTTTATCTCACTACGTGGTTGCGGGGGCAAGATTTGAACTTGCGACCTCTGGGTTATGAGCCCAGCGAGCTACCGAACTGCTCCACCCCGCGGCGTGATAGTTAACTCTACCCGCCGCGGGGCCCGGCTGCAAATCGGCAGCCGGGCAGCAATGCGTTAGTTCCCCTCGGTGGGTGCCGGAGTTGCACCGTCTGTGGCGCCGGCGTCGTCGTTCTCGGCGTTCCCCGCCGCTGCCGCCATGGTCTCCTGTGCAGTGATGGCCCGCTGGATAGCTGCATTGAGCTTGTCCTGTGCGGCACCGTAAGCGGCGAAGTCGCCGGCGGCCAGTGCTGTCTGGCCCTCTTGGATGGCTGCACCGGCGTCTGCCAGTGCGGCTTCCAGATCCGCTTCAGCCGTAGTGGTACCCGGTGTCTCTCCGGGGACCGTGTCTGGAGTCTGTCCAACATTCTCCGAGTCGCCGGTGATGGCTCCGGAATCACCGCCGAAGACCTGGTTCAGGGCTTCATCCAGGGTGGGGGCGAAGCCGACCTTCTCACCGAAGTTGACCAGCACGCGCTGCAGTGTCGGGTAGGACGCGTCGCCGGAGGACTGTACGTAGACCGGCTGCACGTAGAGCATGCCGCCGCCCACGGGCAGGGAGAGAAGGTTGCCGTTGATGACCTCGGAGGCACCCTGGCGCAGCAGGTTCAACGCGTTGGAGACCGTCGGGTCCGAGTTGAACCGGTTCTGGGCCTGGCCCGGACCCGGAACCACCGTGTCGGTAGGCAGCGAGAGCAGGCGGAGCTTGCCGTAGTCCTCGCTCTTGACTCCCGCTTCACCGGTTCCCGCATCCGCCTCGGCGGACAGGAATCCGTAGAGCACGTTGCGGGCCTCACCGTTGGGCGAGACGAACGGAATGAACGGCGTCGTCAGGGAGAACGCTGTCTCGTCCTGGCCCGGCATCTGCAGGGACAGGTAGTACGGGGGCTGCTTGACCTCTGCGTTGGCCACCGTTGGATCGTTCGGAACGCTCCAGGCGTCGTCGTTCTTGAAGAACGAGTCAGCGTTGGTGACGTGGTACTTGCCCATCAGCTCGCGCTGGACCTTGAACTGATCCTCGGGGTAGCGAACATGTGCCATCAGATCCGCGGACATCTCACTGTACGGCTTCAGCGTGGACGGGAAGACGCTCTGCCAGGACTGCAGCAGCGGGTCCTGGTCATCCCAGGCGTATAGGGTGACCGAACCGTCGTAGGCATCCACCGTGGCCTTCACAGCGTTGCGGATGTAGTTCACTTTGTCCGCCGGCAGTGCCGCAGCACCGGTGGTGAGGGAGTCCGTTGTTGCTGCCTGGAGCTCCTGCTGGGTGGAGTACGGGTAGTACTTGCTGGTGGTGTAGCCGTCCACGATCCACTTGACGCGGCCGTCCACGACGGCCGGGTAGGCGTTGCCGTCAACTGTCAGGTAGGGAGCAACCTTTTCTACGCGCTCGCGCGGGTCCCGGTCGTAGAGGATCTGCGACTCGGGGTTGATGGCGTTGGAGAGCAGCAGTTCCGTGGACTGGAACTTGATCGCGTAGACCAACTGGTTGAAGAGGTTGCCGACGCTGGGGCCGCCCTCTCCGTTGAAGGTGGTCTGGGACTCGGTGTCCGAGTCGCCGGTCTGCGGGCGGTCGATTTCCTGCGGCGCCGTTCCTTCGGGCGCGCCCACCACCGAGTAATCCGGTGAAGATTCGCCGAAGTAGATCCGGGGTTCGTAATCCCCCAGCACGCCGCTGGAGGGAATGCCCGATTCCATGAAGCTGGGCTTGCCGTCGGCCTGAACCGTGGAACCGCGCGCGGCAACCACGCCGTAGCCGTGGGTGTAGAGGATGTGCTCGTTGACCCATCCCTGGGGAACGCCGTCGGTGTTCAGTTCACGAACAGCAATAACCGTGTCCTGGATTTCTCCGTCCACGTCATAACGGTCAACGTTCAGATTTTCCGGGAACTGGTAGTACTGGCGGAACTGCTGCAGCTGGGAGAAGGCCGGCGAAACGACGTTCGGGTCCAGCAGACGGATGTTGGAGGTGGTGCCGGAGTCGGCTGCCAGGGCTCCTGCGTTGGCTTCGACCGTGGCCTTGTAGTCAATGACTTCAGTCTGGTCCAGGCCGTAGGCCTGACGCGTCAGTTCGATGTTGCGCTGAATATACGGCTCTTCCTTGCTCAGCTCGGAGGGCTTGACCTGGTACTGCTGCACGATCCACGGGTAGATTCCGCCGGCCACGATGGCCGTGATGATGAGCATGGCCGTACCGATGATCGGCAGGCGCCACCGGCCGATGAAGGCGGAGACGATGAACAACAGTGCCACGATTACGGCAGCAACGGTGAGAATGGTCTTGGTGGGAATGACGGCGTGCACGTCCGTGTACAGGGCACCTGTCCAGGTTCCGGAGGTGCTCAACAGGGTGTCGTAGCGGTCCAGCCAGAAGTTGGCAGCCTGCAGGAGCAGGAAGCTGGTGGCGATCACGGCAATGTGGATCCGTGCCTGGCGGGAGGTGAAGATACCCTTTTCCTCGAGGCGGATGCCGCCGTAGAGGTAGTGGGTCAGCAGGCCGGCGATCCCGGAGATGACGACGACGCTGATGAGGAAGCCGACGATGAATCCCAGGAACGGCAGCTGGGTGAGGTAGAAGCTGAAGTCCAGCCCGAACTCGGGGTCCTGCTGGCCGAAGTTACGGCTGTTGAAGAACAGCAGCGCCTGCTGCCACATGGACATGGCTGCGGTGCCGGCAAAACCGCCGACGACGATGGGGATACCGATCATCAGGAGCTTGCGGACTGGCTCAAGCTGGGCCTGGTAGCGGTTCAGGTTGTCCTGCAGGGCGCTGTCCGGCGCGTAGACCGGGCGTGAAGCGTAGGCAGCCCTGATGCTCAGAAAGACGCACCCGGCCATCACGACGAAGGCACTGAGGAACATCGCGATCCGGGTCAGGTTTTCCTTGACGAAGACTTCGAGGTAGCCCAGCTGGTCGTACCAGAGGACGTCCGCGTAAACCTGGGAAAAGTACACGAAGCCAATCACGAGGACTGCCACCACAATCAGGGTGGCAATCAGGGGGCTGGGCCCGCGCCGTTTGCCGGTGCTGGTGCCCCCGCTGGGGTCGGGTCGGGAAAATGGGCCATTTGGTCCGGAAGTCACTGTTACCTCATCGTTCGGTGCGTCGGTCCACGGCGCCTGCAACGGGTATTACAGGACATTTTCTCGTCCCCTTTGCAAGTTGCCGTGCTGTCTCATTCTGCCTTGTCTTCCTTACGCCGGGCCACCTGGACCTGCATTCAGGAAGAACCTTTTCACGATCGTGATGGGCCGTCCTGCATGTTCGACCCCTAATTCGCTGTGCACTGGGCCAGGCCGGCAGGATCGGCTCCGGCTGCCAGGGCCTCGACGGCGCTGCGTGCCTCGTCCAGTGTGGCGACCTTGACCACGTCCAGCCCTTCCGGGATGTTGCCGACCACTTCACCGCAATTGTCCGCCGGGGCGAGGAAAAACTCGGCGCCGGAGTCGGTCGCGCCCACCATCTTCTGGGGGATGCCGCCAATGGCCCCAACCGTTCCGGCAGAATCGATGGTTCCGGTTCCGGCAAAGTGCTTGCCGCCGGTCAGCTCCCCGGGGGTCAGCCTGTCAACGATGCCCAACGCAAACATCATGCCGGCCGAAGGGCCGCCCACATTGTTCAGGGCAATGCTGATGTCAAAGGGAAACTGGTAACTGGTGGCCAGGAAGATTCCCAGCTGGTAGGAGCCGTTCTCACCCTGGACGGGCGTGATGGAAGCCGTCCGTTCCACGCCGTCCCGCCGGTAGGTGACCTCCACGGGGCTTCCGCCGTTGTCCTGCAGCTCCCCGCGGAGGGTCTCGATTCCGTCGATGTTCGTGTTGCCGATCCGGACCAGGGTGTCTCCGGCCTGCAGCACGCCGGCGGCGGGCGAGTCCGCCACCAGATCCGCCACAGCAAGTTCCTCGGTAAAGGCTATGTCCAGTTCACGAAGCGCCGCCGCAACGGCTGCTTCCTGCGAGGAGCTCATGGCTGCCGCGTTCTGCTCATCCACCTGCTCACCTGTGGTTCCGCGCGGGTAGACAAATTCTTCGGGCAGGACGGCGTCTTCCGGGTTCACCCAAGCGCCCACGGCTTCCAGGAAGCTCATGGCCGTGTCCGGACCCCCAGCGACGTACACGGTGGTCAGGTCCAGCTCGCCGCCGGTCGGATAGGTGGTGGCTCCTTCGATCTCGATGAGGGGCGTTTCCTCGCCGTTTTCCGCTTTCACGGTCCCCACGGTGTTAAAGGTGGGACCCGGAGATTCCACTACGTAGGGTGCCGGCAGGAACACTGCAGCGGCACCCAGGCCCAGGGTCAGCGCCCCGGAGATCACCAGCCCGCGCGACCGTGGGTCTGTGCGGTGAATCAGCGGTGGGGACTGTTGCGGCTCCGGAGCCTTCGCAGCAGCGGGGTCGTGCGGACGATCTGAGGCGCGCAAGTGGCCAGCCTTTTCTGAGGTGGGAACCCGAGGCAGCCCACTGAGACCGAAACGGGAAATACTGCCCCCAGCCTACCGCCCGCGGGGGCTGGAGTCGCGGGCGGTGGCGCGCACTTCAGCTTTGCCAACAGCGAACGTATCCGAGAATGCAGGACAGGCGTCCCGACGGGCCGGTAACGTAAGGAAACCATGGACCCTGTTCAGTGGTTCATGGTCCGGAGCAGCTGCCCGCCGACGCCCGGCGGACTCCTGCACCGCGCAATGCACGTCAATCTTCCACAGGACCGGTGGTATCCATGAGCTCCAACCCTTCCGACTCCGGGGACACCCCCCAGGATCCGCTTTCCGAGATGCTCGCCCGGCTCTTCGGCGGAGCAGGTGCCGGCGGCATGGATCCCTCCGAGCTGGCCAAAGCCGCCGGACTGCCGTCTGACCCCAATGCCATGGCAATGATCTTCCAGCAGGTCCAGGCCATGTTCAGCGCCCCCTCGGACGGCCCGGTCAATTGGCAGCTGGCCAAAGACAACGCCCGGCGGGTAGCAGCCACGGACAGCGACCCCTCGGTCTCCCCTGCACAGCGCAAGGAAGTTGACGAAGCCCTGCATCTTGCCCAGCTCTGGCTGGACCCCGTTACAGACTTCGCTTCGACGTCCGCCCTCGGCCAGGCGTGGAGCCGGGCAGAGTGGGTCGAAGCCACCATGGACTCCTGGAAGCGGCTCACGGAGCCTGTTGCCATCAGCATTTCGCAGGCACTATCCAATGCCATCAGCACTCAGATGCCCGAAGAAATGAAGACCATGATGGGCGGAGCCTCATCAATGCTCGCCAACATGGGCGGCGCGATGTTTGGCATCCAGCTTGGCCAGGCCGTCGGCGCACTGTCCAAGGAAGTTGTCAGTTCAACCGACATTGGTCTGCCCCTGGCCGGCGGAACCATGGCCCTGCTGCCGGCAAACGTTGCCAAGTTCGGCGAAGGCCTGGACATCCCCGAGACCGAGATTCGGCTGTACCTCGCAGTCCGCGAAGCGGCCCATGCCCGCCTCTTCACCCACGCACCCTGGCTGGCGGCACACCTTTTCGGCGCCATCGAAAGTTATGCCCGCGGCATCCACATCGATATTTCCAAGATCGAGGAAGTAGCCCGCGACCTGGATCCATCCAATCCTGAATCCATCCAGGAAGCCCTCTCCGGCGGAGTGTTCCAGCCGGAGAGGACACCTGTTCAGGCCGCGGCGCTGGAGCGCCTCGAGACAGCACTGGCTCTGGTGGAAGGCTGGGTTGATGAGGTCACGGCAGCTGCCACCGTCAATCTGCCCTCGGCCGGCGCGCTGCGCGAAATGATCCGCCGGCGCCGTGCCAGCGGCGGTCCCGCAGAGCACACCTTCTCCTCGCTTGTTGGCCTGGAGCTGCGGCCGCGCCGGCTGCGCGACGCGGCTGCCCTGTGGTCGCAGCTGCGCGAAGAACGCGGCATTGAAGGCCGCGACGCCGTGTGGGAGCACCCGGATCTGATGCCCACCTCCAAGGACCTGGACGATCCGCAGGGCTTCAGCAAGCGGCGGGAGCTGTTGGAGGCCTCGGATTCCGACGTCGATGCGGCTCTCCAGCGCCTGCTGGACGGCGGTTTTGATACGCCGGCAGAGGACTCCCCCGAAGAGAACGACGCCGACGCCTCGGACGAAGACGAGGACGGCAACGGCTCCGTTGAGGGAGATGGCGAACCGCCAAAGGCCTGACCACCCCTTACGGGCCAGGAGTACCAGCTAGGGGCCGGACGGTCAGCCTGCCGGGTCTTCAACACCTTCGTCTTCCTGCATCGCTCCTTCCAGCCCCCGCGCGGAGGCAAAGGCTGCGCCCTGCAGGTAGGCCTTGGCCGTGTCGGTGTGGGGATAGGACTCCAGCAGGCGCCAAAATGCTGCCGAGTGGGAAGCCTCGATCAGATGTGCCAGCTCGTGCAGCAGCACGTAGTCCACCACCCAGCCGGGCATGCCCTGCAGTTTGTGCGACAGCCGAATGGTTCCGCGGGCCGGAGTGGCCGACCCCCACCGTGAATTTTGGTTGCTGACCCACCGGACCGACACCGGCCGGGCAGCCCCGCCCAGATAGCTCCCGGACAACTCCGCTGCCCGGCCGGCGAGCTCATCCGCACTGTCCCGGGTATCCCGTAGCGGGGGCGCCGTCCGTTGCTCCAGCCGGGTCACCATCCGCTGGACCCATTCCGCTTCCTGAGCTTGGGAAAAGTGCCCGGGAATCGAGATGACCGCTTTCCCGTCCCGGAAAGCGGCGTTCACCGTGCGCCGGCGTTTGGCCGAACGACGTACTTCAATGGGAATTCCCGCGCTGGTCACGGAGGGCACTGCAGAGGTCCCGGAGTGCAGGGGACGGTGCTGTGAGCGGGGCGAAATTCCTGAAGGCATGCCTTAACCCTAGGCGAGGTGACACGGTGTCCGGGCACCTGTGGATAACCTCCAACCCCTTTTCAGGGCGTGCCAAGATGGCGCTACAGGCCCTTCCCGTCTGCTGCCGGACCGGATATATCCAGTGTTGGAGGTTCCATGCGGATCAATCCCGGACTTCATGTGTTGGCCCTCTCGGCGTCGGCACGCCAATACGGATTGGGGCCCCATGCGCTGGTCCTCCATGGGCTGCAGGACCCCGATCTTGCTTTTCTCGCTGCCCTCCGCGCCGGAATTGATGACGGCCAGGAAACCGCTGAAGCCAGCCGCTGCTCTGTTAACCCACAGCGGGCACACGCTTTGACGCAGGCACTTTCACCGGCCCTGCTTCCCTTTCCGGACAGGGCTCAATCGGGGGAAGCGGCGGTGCCGGCTCTGCGCATGGAACGCCTCGCCGGTGACATCGACCACCTCTGCGCAGCTTACGGACTAAATGGATCAGCGATCATCCGGCGACGGGCACGTGCAGCTGTGGAGGTCAGCGGGCTGGGCCGCACCGGTTCGCTCCTGGCCCGGGCCCTGGCCGCAGGCGGGGTGGGCACTCTGTTGCTCTCCGATCCGGGGCCCGTGCTTCCCACGGACCTTGGACCGGCCTTTTCGCTTTCAGACCTGGGCATGAGCCGTGCGCAAGCTGTTAAACGTCACATCTACCGCCTCGATCCCACGATTCAGGTTCTGAGCAACCCTGTGCGGGGGCCGGGCCTGCAGCCTGCGCATCTGGATCTGGCCATTTGGGTGGGGAAACCGCCCATGGCCGCGCGGACGACGGGAGCCGAGGTGCGCGAACATCCGCACCTCACGGTCACCCTCCACGAAACCGGGATCGATGTTGGTCCGCTGGTGATTCCCGGGCTGACCCCTTGCCTGGAGTGTTTGGAACGGCAGCTGGCCGACGGCGACACCACCTGGTATTCGGCCGCTGACGCCCTCAGCCGGCAGTTGGTGGAAGCCGCGCCTGCCGGAGAAGAATCCACCGGCGCGTTGGCAGCCGCCGGCGCCGCAGCCGGCCAAGCTCTCGCATTCCTGGACGGGGTGGTCCAGCCCGCCGTATGGTCCGCTGTGCTCGTCCTGCGGTCAGCCGACGGCTATCTCAGCTTCAAGAAGCTCTCCTTCCATCCCGACTGCGGCTGCCGCCTGCAGCGCAAAGGGTTCCCCGCCCAGGCATCGTAGAACGGTGTGCCGCCGCTAATTGTCCGCCAGCACCCGCAACACGGCCTCGCCGTACCGTTCCAGCTTGGACGGGCCCACGCCGGGTAGGGTTGCCAGGCGGTTCAGGGATGGCGGACGGTCCTCGGCAATCGCCACCAGCGTGGCATCAGTGAAGACCACAAAGGCCGGAATACCGGCTTCCGAGGCTGCTTCCCGGCGCCATTCGCGCAGGGCCTCAAACGTGCTTTCCTCATACGTCACCGGACATTCGCCGCAGCGCCCCACCTTGCGTTCGGCACCGGTGGTGAGCAGGTTTCCACAGACGCGGCACTTGGCAGGACCGCTGGCCTTGCGCCGTGCAGGTGCCTTGGGTGCGGTGGGCCGCTGCGCCTCACGCGTTGTCTGCGGCCGCAGCCCGTCCAGGAAGCGGGAAGGCTTCCGATTTGCGCGGCCGCCGGGGGTGCGCGCAGTGGACCAGGAGAGATTCAGATGTTCACGGGCACGGGTGATCCCCACATACAGCAGACGCCGCTCCTCGTCCACGGCTTCGGGGGTGTCCGCGAAGGAGATCGGCATCAGCCCCTCGCTCAGCCCCACCAGGAACACGGCGTCCCATTCCAGGCCCTTGGCGGAGTGCAGGGACGCGAGGGTGACGCCCTGGACCGTGGGAGCATGCTGGGCGGCAGCACGTTCGTCGAGCTCGGCGACGAAGTCCATCAGGGTGAAGATCACGTCGGGGTCCTGCGTGCGGTTGGTAGTGAGTTCATCGGCCAGGGACACCAGTGCCGCCAGCGATTCCCACTTTTCCCGCACCGCCCCGCCGCCGGCCGGAGCCTCGGGGGTGTAGCCCAGGGAAGCCAGGATGTCGCGGACCAGCTGGGGCACCGGGTCGTTGCCGACGGAGCGCGAGGCTGCCCGCAGCTGCAGCATCGCGTCGCGCACTTCACGCCGGGCGAAGAACCGCTCTCCCCCGCGCAGCTGATAGCCGATGCCGGCTGTGGCCAGCGCCTGCTCATAGGCCTGGGACTGTCCGTTGGTGCGGAACAGGATGGCGATCTCGGCAGGCTTCACGCCGTCCTTGATCAGCACCTTGATACGTTCGGCCACGGAGGCGGCCTCGGCGTCGTCGTCGGCGCATTCCGTGAAGGTAGGCTCGGGGCCCGCCGGACGCTGTGCAATCAGTTCCAGCGGCTTGGGCCACGGCGGGGCGAACCGCGAGCGCTCACCCTCCGCGGTGCGGGCAGCGAGGATCCGATTGGCCAGACCCACCACCTGGGGCGTGGAGCGGTAGTCCCGCACGAGTTTGACGATGGGCGCGTCGGGAAAGCGCGACGGGAAGCCCAGCAGATGCTTGGACGTGGCGCCGGTAAAGGAGTAGATGGTCTGACTGGAGTCGCCCACCACGCACAGCTCGTCGCGTCCGCCCAGCCACAGATCCAGCAGCCGCTGCTGGAGCGGGGACACGTCCTGGTACTCATCCACGACAAAGTGCCGGTATTGGTCCCGGACCGTGGCGGCCACCCGTTCATCCTCCTGCAGGATGCCCACGGTGATCAGCAGCACGTCCTCAAAGTCGATGACGTTGCGGTCCACCTTGACGTCTTCGTAGGCCTGGAAGATGCGGGAGATGGTGATGAGGTCAAATCCTGCCGGGGCATCGCGGCCCTTGGCGGCGGAGACGTAGCTCTCCGGGGTGAGCATGGAGACCTTGGCCCACTCGATCTCGGCGGCAACGTCGCGGATGGCGGCGCGGTCGGTGGAGAGCCGCAGGCGGCGGGCTGCTTCGGCAATGAACTGGGCCTTGTGACTGAGCAGGTCAGGCAGCTGGCCGCCCACGGTCTGCGGCCAGAAGTACTGCAGCTGCTTCAGCGCGGCGGCGTGGAAGGTCTTGGCCTGGACGCCGCCGGCGCCCAGGTCCCGCAGCCGGGTGCGCATTTCGGCCGCAGCACGGGCGGTGAACGTCACGGCCAGCACCCGCTGAGGCTTGTACACCCCAGTATGCACACCGTAGGCCATCCGGTGGGTGATGGCCCGGGTCTTACCGGTGCCGGCGCCGGCCAGAACACACAGCGGCCCCGTCAGGGAGGTGGCTACTTCACGTTGTTCATCATCTAGTCCCGCGAGGATGCGGGCTTCAACTGAATCACCGCTCATGGACGAGCCTCGATCTCCGGTTCCTTGATCGGCCCTCCGTACCAGTGTTCGATCAGGTTGCGGGCAATGGAGATGCCGGTGGCAATGGTGATCTCGCCGCTGGCGACGGCGGTCCCCAGCTCCTCGCGGGTGAACCAACGCACGTCGGAGATTTCGACGCCGTCAGCGATGGCGGCCTCGGCTTCCTCGGTCCGGGCGGTAAAGCCCAGCATCAGCGAGCAGGGGAACGGCCAGGGCTGCGAACCCAAGTACTGCGGCGAGTGGACCGTCAGCCCCGATTCCTCGGCAATTTCCCGGATAACGGCCGCTTCCAGCGACTCCCCAGGCTCAACGAATCCCGCCAGCGTGGAGTAGCGGTTGCCCTTCCAGGCAGCCGCAGAGCCCAGCAGGATGCGGTCCTGCGGGTCAGTAATGGCCACGATGATGGCCGGATCGGTGCGGGGGAAGTGCTGACTGTTGTCCTGCGGGCACCGGCGGACCCAGCCGCCCTGTTCCGGAACGGTACCGGCGCCGCAGCGCGGGCAGTGGGTATGGGCGGCGTGCCAGTTGGAAATGGCGGCAGCCTCCACGAACAGGGCCGCATCCAGCTCGCCCAGGGCCACGGCGACCTCACGCAGCGACGCCCAGCGGGCGCCGTCGTTCTCCAGCTCCGGATCCTCCTGGGCCAGGGTGATCAGAACGACGTCGGTTCCGGCCGGTTCCTGCGCATCCGCGAGTGTGCGGCCCAGGTAGACGGGGACTTCCCCGAAGCCTGCCTCGGGAACCGGCCCGAGCACCACCTCGGTGTCGCTGATCAGGGTCTTGCCTCCGGCCAGGTACATGACGCGAGTGGCGGGGTTTGCGCGGATCTGCTCGAACAGGTCCGCTGCGACGCGGCGGTCCGAACCGCGGTCCACCGCGGTGCGGGCCAGCGGCAATAATCCAAGAGGGGGTACAACTGCTACCGGTGCTGGGCTGATCATGTCTCTACCGTACTGACTTGCACCCCCCAACCTGTAGTTGGGACTCCGGTACCTGCCCGGCATGAGTTATTGCTCACGCATCCGGCGACTCGCCGCCAGCCTATGGTTATTCGCACCACATCTACCTCTACGGTTGAAGATGTGAAACGCACCCCCATGGAATTGGCCGCAATGGCCAGCGCCGCCGTCCCCGGGCTGGCCCCCACCGGCGTTGCCGGCTCCCTCGACGACGCCGCGGACTTTGACTCCGCCGTCCTGGTTGACGAAGCCGGAAAGCAATGGCGGGTTCGTTCCCCCAAACACATTGACGCCAGCATGAGACTGGAAACTGAGCTCCTGGTACTGCGGGCCTTCGTGCCGGCCGTCCGCGCGGAGCTGCCCTTTGCCCTGCCCTACGTGGCCGGCACGGTGCGCCAGGGCGACCTTTGCACTTTTGTCTACTCGCATCTGCCCGGCTCCACCCGGGACATCGATTCGCTCGTGGCCGAGGGTGGGGCGCTGCCCCGGGAAGTGGGCCGCGCCATGGCCGCCATCCACAGCCTTCCGCATGATCTGGTGAACGACGCCGACCTGCCCAGCTATTCGGCGAACGAGTTCCGGCAGCGCAAGCTCAACGAACTGGACCAGGCCGCCACTACGGGCAAGATTCCTCCGGTACTGCTGCGACGCTGGGAACACGCCCTGGAGGATGTCACCCTGTGGCGTTTCAACCCCTCAGTGGTCCATGGCGACCTGCACGAAGACAACCTGCTGGTCTCCAACGGCCGCATCAGTGCAGTCACCGGTTGGACGGATCTTCGTATCGGCGATCCGGCAGATGACTTCGCCTGGCTGATCGCAGCCAACGATCCCACCTTTACCGACGCCGTGCATGCCGCCTACAACGCCGCCCGCTCGGAAACACCTGACCCTCATCTGATCCGCAGGGCAGCCCTGTCAGCCGAATTCGCTCTGGCCCAGTGGCTGGTCCGTGGGGTGGCAGCCGAAAACCCCGGAATGGTTGCCGAGGCCGAGGAAATGCTCGCCACCCTCGAAGCGGACATTCTGGAACAGGAAGCCGCGGCAAAGGCCGAGGAAGCGGAGGCCGCTGCCGTTGCCGCCGAAAGTGCAGCCTCGGCATCAGCTGCCGCTGCACAGAAGTCTGCGGCAGCTGACGCCGAAGCCGCCGCACCTTCCGTTGTGCTGCCCGCTTCTGTGCCGGCGCCGGCACAGAGCCCCTCGGTCAGCGGTGCGGTCAGTGCCGGGTCCTCCCGTGTCAGCGTCAGCCCCATTGAAGGTGACTCGGCTGCCCCCTCGGCAGCCAAACCGGCAGGCACTGATGAACCCCCCGCGGCCGAGACTGCCGCCGTTGCTACCAGCGCAGCAGCCGCGCCCACAGGTGCCATCGCGAAGGTCACGGTCCTGTCCCAGGTGCCGGAGAAGGGCAAAGAAGCGGCCGAGCGTCCCGCGGGCGGGGAATCAGCCGCCGCCAAGCCGCAGCATCCCGGTTTTGAGAAGAAGAAGTCCAGCCCGCTGAAGAAGAAGTAAACGGCCGGTTACAGCAGTAGCTCATCCGCATCCCAGGGGAAACGCCAGCGCCCTGGTGCGCGGCTCATTCGGTCAACCAGGGCCGGCAGCACCTCTCTGTCGGGATCAGTCGCGTCCCGGGGAATTGGCCGCCCGAATGATGTCCTCAAGTTCCTTCTCGCCCAAGAGATTGAAGGGTCGAATCAGCTGATCCGCAGCCACGTAGTAAAACGCCGCGTTGACCTTCTCCAACGGGACTTCCTTCAACCGCGACCAGGCCAGCCGGTATACGGCCAACTGCACCGACCGGACCTCAAGTTTGTCCCTGGACGGTGGTGCTCCTGTTTTCCAGTCGATCAGGTCCCAGGTGCCGTCGGCATCCTGGAAAACTGCGTCGATCCGTCCGCGGACCACCACAGTATCCACCCGGGTTTCCACCGGAACTTCGATAAAGGCCGGAGTGCGCTGGGCCCAGGGTGAAGCCTCGAAGGTGGAGATCATGTCTTCGAGCTGGTACGCCTCGTCCACATAGGAGTCGGCCGCACCGGGGTGCTCGTCGATGTCCAGCATCCCGCTGGTTCCGAAAAACTCCTCCACCCAGGCGTGGAAGGCTGTCCCCTTGCGTGCGGCCATCCCCGGTTCCCGCGGCACGGGGCGCCGCAGCTGCCGGGTGACTTCATCTGGGTCATCCTTGAGGTCCACCAGCAGGGAGGCCGAGATGTGAGCGGGCAGTTGCACCTCCACCACCTGGTTGGGCGGGCGGTGCCGGGCCAAAACAAGCTCCACTTCCCTGGCCCATCGGGTGGGCTCAAACACGCCTTCGGAGGACTCATGCGGCTCTGCCGAATCGCCGTCGAGGATGTCTATCTCCGACTGGCCAATTCTGCCGGTTTGCCGGGCCGCTGCCGCCAGGACGGACACCGCGGCTGCTTCCATGCTGCCGCGCCGGTCTCCCAAAGGATCGATGGGCCAGCTCCGGCGCTGGACATCGGCATTGGCCGGGTTGGACTCGCCTTCGTCACCCTCGTCCACCCATGCCAGAAGGTGGAAGCCTTGGGCTCCGGCCTTCCCGAGGTCGTAGAGGTCCTGCAGATAGCGGGAGACCGCCGTGGGCTTGGACCGCCCGCCGCCCCATGCGCTGGAGGTGCAGATCAGCACGTACTTGGCCCGGGTGAAGGCCACGTAGGCCAGACGGCGTTCCTCGCGCTCCGCATGCCCGCGCGCATCTTCGCTGAAGGATTTCTCGCTCTCGACCCAGCCCTTCTGATCCTCCTGCTCCCAGTCCCACTGCGGAAGGTCGGGGGCATCGCCGCGCAGCGGCCAGGGAATGGCCCCTTCCCCGCTGCTCCAGCGCGAATCACGGTCATTGGGGAACTGGCCCTCGTTCAGTCCCGGAATGACCACTACATCCCATTCCAGTCCCTTCGAGGCATGAACGGTCAGCAACTGCACGGCTTCACGGCTGGCTTCCAGCTGGGTGACCGGGAGGCCGTTTTCTTCCTCGTTGGCCACCTCCAGCCAGGCCAGGAAGGCCATGAGGTCCACCCGGTCACTGGAGGAGCTGAAGGTGGCAGCGGCGTCAACAAAGGCGTCCAGATTCCGCCGCGACTCGTGAATCGAGATGCCGGGTTTGGCCGCCACTTCGATGTCCAGCAGGATCCGGCGTTCAACTTCACCGATCAGCGTGGTGAGGTCTTCCCCGACATAACTGCGCAGGTCCCGCAGTTCATCGCGCAGCTGCTTGAGTCTGCGCAGCCCTTCTGTGGAGATGGACCGCCCGGCGTTGGAGACCCAGTCCGGCCGGGGCAGGGAATCGACGGCCTCCACCAGCGAACCGGCTTCGGCCATGTCCGCCTCCACCACGGTTTCGGTGCCATCCGGGGCCTCGTCGGGACGGTGGACATCCGCAGCCTCAGCTACGGACATGGCCCGCTCCCGGACCCGGACCAGGTGCCGCGACCAGTCAGCCAGGGCCATCAGATCAGCAGGACCGATCCTCCAGCGCGCTCCGGCCAGGATCCGCAGCATGGAATCCGAGCGGCCGGGATCGCCCAGGACCCGCAGAACGGCCAGGACGTCCACTACTTCCGGGGTGGAGAGCAGCCCGCCCAGACCCACAATCTGCACCGGGATCCCGCGTGCCTCCAGGGCTTCCCGGATGGGGCCGAACTGCTTGCGTCCGCGGCACAGGACAGCCATGGTGGGCTGCAGGTCCCTGCCCGCGTCGTCGGTCTCGAACCGCCGCCGCCGGTGTCGCAGCACCTGGTCGGCCACTGCGTCGGCCTCCCCCAGGATGGCCCCCGCTGCTTCGGTTGCGGCAACGGAGACATCGCTCAGGTAGCGGCCCAGATATACCTCTCCCAATGGCGCCCGGGGTTTGGCCTGCAGCTCCGGAACGTGCGGCAGGCGCTGGTGCTTCAGCCAGGGCGCGGTGGTGTTCAGGGGCGCCGACACCGTATTGGCGGTGGCCAGGATGGAGGTGGCATTGCGCCAGGCTACGGAGAGGTTCGCGACCGGTGCCAGCGAGCGGGAACCGTCGGCATGCAACAGCGGGAACTGGTTCCGGAAGGTTCCCAGCTGTCCGGCGGATGCACCGCGGAAACCGTAGATGGACTGATGCGGATCGCCCACGGCGGTGACGGCTCGACCGTCACCGAACAGCTGGGAAAACAACACCATTTGGGCATGGGAGGTGTCCTGGAATTCGTCCAGCAGGACCACCTTGAACTTGGCCCGTTCCATTTCCACGGCCTCGGGGATGGTGGCGGCGATCCGGGCAGCCAGTTCCACCAGGTCCCCGAAGTCCAGCTGCCGGCGCTCCGCCTTGGCCCTGCGGTAGTTCTCCACCAGCTCGGTGACTGAAATCCGGGTGCGCAGCCGGTTCATCAGCTTCTGCACCGCCGCGGTTGCCGGTTTGGTTTTGCCGGACTGGTACGGCAGGGCGGAGACGGCACAGAGGTGCGCCGCAAGGTGCTCCCGGACATGGGCGGGGTCTTGCAGATGCTCGGCGCATTCGCCGGCCATCTGCAGGACCCCGTTGACCAAGGTGGATTTGGCGGCGGTGAAATGCTCAAAGTCCCCGGCGTAGGCTTCGACGACTTCCGTGGCCAGCTGCCAGGACTGGGCTCCGCCGAGCATCACGGAATCTCGCTCCACGCCCAGGCGCAGGCCGTAGTCGTTGACGATTCCGTTCGCGTAGGAATGATAGGTGGACACGGTGGGGTCCAGCCGCGCGTCGGCGGCCTCGTCAGGATCGGTTCCCGGCGGAATCAGGCCCGGATCCGCGGTGCCCACCGAAAGGACCCGGTGCAGCAGATCAAGACGCTGCCGGATACGGGTTTCCAGTTCTCCCGCCGCCTTGCGCGTGAAGGTCACCCCCAGGATCTGCTCCGGACGGACCAACTGGTTGGCCACCAGCCACACCACCCGGTCGGCCATGGTTTTGGTCTTGCCCGAGCCCGCACCGGCAATGACCAGCAGCGGTTCCAGGGGTGCTTCGATGATGCCAATCTGATCCGCCGTGGGATATTGCACCGGGCTGTGAGGGTCGGTGTGCAGCAGCTCAGCCAGCTCACGGGCGGAATAGCGCGGGGTATCGGGGACCTCGGGGGGAAGGGCTTCGGTCAGGGAGGCACTCATTCGGTGACCTGCTTTCCTTCGGGGCAGAGCGGGCAGATTTCGGGCAGCCGGCAGCCATGGCCGCCGAATCCGCTGCGCGTGGGATCATGCACGGTCTCAAAAGTGGAATCGGACATCAGCGCCGCCGCTGTCCGGATCATGTCCTGCGCCCGGGAGTCTTCGGGGTCCAGCGGCGGCTGTTGCTGCACCGCCACCCCTTTACTGGTGGTGCCCAGCTGAACCAGCGCAGCACCTCCGGGCAGGGATGAGGGCACCTGCGGCTGAGCTGCGGAGCCGGCCTGATCAGCGGCCGGCTTCTCACGATTCACCGCACCCTCCCGGACCGCCTCCTGGTACGCGGCGAGCTGCGGATGTCCTTCGAGGTCATCTTTTTTGGGCGCCGATTTGCCCGTCTTCAAGTCAACGATGAACAGCCTGCCTTCTGCGTCGATCTCCAACCGGTCAATCTGTCCGCGCAGCAGGGCGGTACGGTCCTGTCCACGGATCTCCACTGGCACTTCAGCCGCGAAGTCCCGCTCCACATCCACCAGCGAACGCCCCTCCTGCCGCATCTTGATGACGTACTCAGCGAGTTTCCGCACCATGGTTTCAGCGCGCTGGAAATCCACTTTTCCTTCCCAGTTGTCCTTCATCCCCAGCGCCGGCCAGCGCCGCTGCAGTTCGGAGACGTATTCGCTGCCGGAGGCGTCCGGCAGGTCCTGGGCAATCTGGTGCACCAGAGTCCCCAGGGAACGGGCAAAATCGGTGGCCTGCTCACCTCCTGCTGCGGAAACGAACCAGCTCAGCGGCGACTTCAACACGGCGTCGACCTTGGACGGCGATACCGGAATGGGAGTCTGCTCCGGGATCACCGGTGCCTCCGTGGACAGGGGCACCAGCCCCCACCATTGCGACGGCGCAGCACCGGGCACGCGCACCGAGTGGTTGAGCATGGTGCCCAGATGGTGCACGGCCTCACGTGCAAGTTCCGGCTTCTCCTCGGGTTGCTGCGCGAAAGAGCGCAGCTCCGCCACCAGCGAGCGCAGGGTGAGCGGGCGCAGAACTTCGGTGCGCTCCCGCTTCACGGCTTCCGGCGGAAGCGGTTCCACGAGGTCCAGGAACGGGGAGGGCTGCTCATCGTCCGAGGACACCGCTGTGCAGATCAACAGGTCCCGGGCACGGGAGACGGCGGTGGAAAAGCTGCGCAGCTCATCATGTCTGGTGGCATGCATCAAGGTTTGCGGGCTGCGGTGTCTGGCGAATCCGTCGCCGTGCTCGATGGCGGCGACGAGGTCTCCACTGCCCAGCAGTTCGCCGCGCAGGCGCAGGTTGGGCCAGACGCCGTCCTGCACACCGGCAACAATGACCATGGGCCATTCCCGCCCGGCGGCGCTGGCGGGCGTGAGCAGTTCCACGGCCTCCCGGCGCTGGGCGCGGGCAGCCAAGGTGTCCATCGGCAGCTCTGAGCTGGTCAGGTAGTCCAGGAACTGGGCGGGTGTGGAACCGGGTAGCTGGTCAACATAGCGCTCGGCTGTCTGGAACAGCGCCATGATGGCGTCCAGATCACGGTCCGCGCGGGCGCCGGCAGGCCCGCCGGACAAGGCAGTTTCCGCCCACTTCTTGGACCAGCCGGAGACTGACCAGAGGGCCCAGAGCACCGTTTCGGCGGTGGCGCCGGGCTGGTCTGCCGCAGTGCGCCCGGCCCGCAGCATGGCCGCCAGCCGCTGGGCCGCCCGCGCTTCCCATGACAGCCCGGCGAGCGCCAAGCCGCTGGGCGACAGCGGATCCAGCAGTGCCTCCACCAGCAGGGCATCGCTGGTGCGTCCGCCTCCCCCGCGCATTTCTTCCCGCCGGAGTGCCTGGCGCAGCCGGCGCAGTTCAATCGAGCTGGCACCGCCGATCCGTGAGGTGAGCAGCGCGACGGCTGTCTCCGGTGTCAGCAGGTCCGGGTTCAGGACCACGGCGAAGGCGTCCAGCAGCGGCCGAACGGCAGCTTCATCCCGCACCGCCTTTTCAGCAACAGGAACCTTCACCTCAATGCCCTGGCCGCTGAGGTAGCGCTGGATCCGGGCCAGCTGCCCGCCGGTGCGCACGATCACGGCCATGTCTTCCAGGCTCCGCCCCTCCAGCAGCTGAGCCTGAAGGATGCGCTGGGCAATGTAGCGCAGTTCATGCATGGGCGAATCAACGACATGAGCCTCGGCCCGTCCGGGAGCCTCTGCAGGGACGTCTGTTTCATCTGGAACCGTGTCCGAAGGCTCGACACCGCCCGAAGGCTCAGGACCGTCCGAAAGCTCAGGCGCTGCAGGCAGGACCGCAGCCCGATAGCGGGGCAGCTGCCCCACCACGGAGATCCGGGAAGCCGTCCGCAGCCAGGCGGAGGCAATTGATCCCGTGAGCCGGTGCGGCGCGGACAGCACGAAGGTCTGCAGGCCCTCGCCCAGGGTTCCGGCCAGTTTGCCGAGCAGGTCGGGGCGGGCGCCGCGGAATCCCTGCACCACGGTATCCGGGCAGGCGGTGACCACAGCGTCCCGTCCCGCGGACAAAAGTCCCAGCAGTGCGTGGATGGCGGGGTTGGCCTCCTGCAGGTCATCTACAAGGATGAGCTGCTGCCGGGCACGTTCAGCCTCGAGAAACTCCGGATCCGATTCCAGGATCTGCAGTGCGGTGGTGATGATGCCGGCCGGGTCAAAGGCCTCCGGCATACGGATGTCCAGGACGTCCCGGTACTCCGCGTACAGGGCGGCTGCGGCCACCCAGTCGGGCCGGTTGTGCCGCCGTCCCAGGTCCGCAACCTGCTCGGAGGAGATCCCGTATTCGATGATGCGGTCAAACAGCTGACGGATTTCCTGCCGGAAGCCGCGGGTCGGCAAAGCCAGGTCCAGGGATTCCGGCCAGGGCAGGGCAGGGATGCCCTGCTGGCCGTGTCCCTCGAGAAGTTCCTTGATGATGACGTCCTGCTCGGCACCCGAGAGCAGCTTCGGTGCACGGGTGAGATACGGCAGCCTGCCCTCCGCCTTGGCACGCCGGATCAGGTCGAAGGCATACGAGGCCCAGGTGCGCGCCGGTGACGTACTCAGCGTGCCCTGCAGCCTGGCGGAGAGGGAGTCGCGCAGCTCCGCTGCGGCCAAACGGGTGGGAGCCAGCAGGAGCAGCCCAGCCGGGTCCAGTCCACGGCTGATCCGGGCGACGGCGGCTTCCACCAACACGGTGGACTTGCCGGTGCCGGGAGCACCCAGCACCAGGACCGGACCGCTGCCGGCGGGCAGATCCACAACGGCCTGCTGGTCCGGGCTCAGCTGCGGGGCCTGTGCGGTTGCCGCCGAAGGCCCCACCAATTGCAGTTTTACGCTCATACCTCTACTTCATCATGTCCCGCCGACATTTCCTGACCGGCATCGCCCAGCCGGATCTTTACCGTTTCGATCGCGGCCCAGTCGGTTTCCGAGGGGAACCAGCGGGCCGCTGCGATCCGCACGCGGTACCCATCGCCGTCGTCGTCCGGCTCTCCCTTCACCGGCGTGCCCTCGGCGAGGTACTGGGCCCATGCGCGCCGGCCGTGGCCGCGCGGAGGTTCACCGCCCGCCCGGATCACGCGCCACCAGGGCAAACCGAACCCGTGGCGGGACAGCACAGCACCCACCTGCCGGGGCCCGCCGCAGGTGAGGATTTCCGCCACGTCCCCATAGGAGAGAACACGGCCCGCCGGGATCAGTCCGATCACCGAACGCACGGCATCGACGTAGTCATCGCGCATGGCCATCAGCTTAGTCCGGACGCTCCGGGCTGCGGGAATCTTTGAATGTCAGTGCCCAAAGGTACGTTTATTTTATGAACAGCTGGCATGAACTTCCCCACGCGGCCTTTGATCTTGAGACCACCGGCCGCGATCCGCAGACAGCACGCATTGTGACTGCATCCATCATCCTCGTGGACGGAGCGGGGGATGTCCTGCAGCACCATGAGTGGCTCGCCGCTGTGGAAGAGGAGATTCCCGCCGAAGCTGCTGCCATCCACGGTGTCAGCACGGAGCGGGCGCGCGCTGAAGGTCGGCCCGCGGCGGAGGTGACCGCTGAAATTGCGGGTGTGCTCGGCAGTATGTTTTCCGCCGGCATTCCAGTCCTGGCATTCAACGCCTCCTACGACTTCACCGTCCTGAACCGCGAATGTGAACGGTTTGGCCTCACCGCCCCGGCGCCCGCTCCCGTGATCGATCCCTACATCCTGGACAAGCAAATGGACCGGTACCGCCGAGGAAAGCGCACGCTGACGGCGCTGACCGAACATTACGGCGTCGGATTTGAGAATGCTCACACTTCAGCGGCGGATGTGATGGCCACACTCGGGGTTGCCCGGGCCCTGGCCGGGAAGTTCCCCGTGCTGCACGGTGAGGCGCAGCTGCTTCACCAGGCGCAGATCGGCTGGGCCAGCGAACAGGCCGCAAGTTTCCAGGACTACCTGCGCCGCAAGGATCCGGCGGCCGTCGTGGACGGAACCTGGCCCGCCCGCAGCTAAGCGCCCCGCCGTACCGGGCGGGTTCCCGCATCCGGGAAGCAACAACGCGTCACGGGACGCAACATAAAAGGAAGCCTGCTTCATACATCGGCAGGAATCATGCCCTGAGGCCTCTGCATGAGATACTTCTAGCTGTGTTAGGCGCTGATGGCGCCCCAGGCGTGCCCTGGAGAACCCCGTGGCGGGGTACCTCCTGAGGACCCGCGTCTCGTGCCACGTGATTGGCAGACACCTCCAGTTGGCCCCGGCACCCGGACGTGCCCGGCACCTCCGCGTGCCCAGGTAACTGCCCGCTGACCAGCCCCGATACATAGACCACGAGGATCAATGATCACAGTTACCGACCTGCGCAAGGTATACCGCCAGGGCGACCGAGACGTCACAGCGCTCGACGGCGTGAGCCTGAGCGTACCCAAGGGATCCATCCACGGGATCATCGGGCATTCCGGCGCCGGCAAGTCGACCCTGGTGAGATGCCTCACGCTGCTGGACCGGCCGACGTCGGGCTCGGTCACCATCGACGGACGGGAACTGACCGCGGTCAAGGATTCCGAAATCCGCACCGCCCGACGCCGAATTGGCATGGTCTTCCAGCACGCCAACCTGATGGACTCGCGCACAGCGGCAGCTAACATCGCCCACCCGTTGGAGCTGGCGGGGGCAAAAAAACAGGACATCAAGGATAAGGTTGCCGATCTTCTGCGCCTGGTGGGACTCGAAAGCTTCGCCGGCGCCTATCCGGCGCAGCTTTCCGGCGGACAGAAGCAGCGCGTGGGCATCGCCCGCGCCCTGGCCTCGGATCCGGACATCCTGCTCTGCGACGAGCCCACCTCCGCGCTGGACCCGGGCACCACTGATGACATCCTGGACCTGATCTCCGATCTCTCGCACCGGCTGGGCCTGACGGTGCTGATCATCACGCACGAAATGAACGTGGTGAAGCGCATCTGCGACTCCGTCTCGCTGCTCGAAGCCGGGCGCGTGGCCGAGCACGGCGCACTGAGCGAGGTTGCCTCAAACCTGGGCGGCCGGCTGGCCAAGCAGCTGATTCCGCTGCCGCCCACACCGTTTCTTCCCGGAGATCCCACGGGACCGGTCCTGGAACTGCTGCTCACCGGCGGCAACGCCACCGAGCCCGTCCTCTCCGCACTGACCCGTCGCTTCGACACGGATGTCAATGTTCTGGCCGGCAGCGTGGAAACCCTGGCGGGCAGGCGGTTTGGCCGCCTGCGGATCCAACTGGACGTGCACACGGATATGACTGCAGTAACCGACTATCTCGCCAATCAGGGCGTTGCCGTGGAGGTGGCCGCATGAACTTCCTGACAGAACTCTTCAACAATCCCGGAATCACCAAGGCCCTGCCTGATGCTCTGGTGGAAACCCTGCAAATGGTGGGGCTCTCCGGCCTCGTGACCGTGCTGGTTGGCCTTCCGCTGGGTATTTTCCTGCACACCAGTGCGCCCGGGGGGCTGCGGCCAATGCCCGTCACCAACCGCATAGTCAGCGACATCATCGTGAACATCACCCGGTCGGTCCCGTTCGCGATCCTGATGGTCACCCTCATACCGCTGGCACGGTTCCTCACCGGCACTTCAATTGGCCCGATCGCGGCGTGCGTAGCGCTGAGCATCGGCACCATCCCGTTCTTCGCCCGGTTGGTTGAAACCGCGCTGCGGGACGTTTCGGGTGGAAAGATCGACGCCGCACTGGTCATGGGCTCCACCAGGACGCAGGTCATCACCAAGGTCCTGCTTCCGGAAGCTATGCCGGGTCTGGTGGCTGCCCTGACCACCACCATGGTCACACTGGTGGGTTACTCCGCCATGGCGGGCATCGTGGGCGGCGGAGGCCTGGGCAAGCTGGCCTATAACTACGGAGTCCAGCGCTTCGACAGCGGGGTCATGCTGGTCACGATCATTGTGATCGTGGTGATTGTCCAGATCATCCAGATCGCCGGAGACATTGTGGCCCGCCGAGTGGATCACCGCTCCGCGGACGGCGGGGCCAAGCGCCGCCGTCGTACCGCAGCCGCCGGCCCCAACGCGGGGGCCGCTGCCGTGACCGGCAGTGCCTCCCCGGGCCCCAGCGAAACCAAGGACGGCGAGCCTGAAAGCCTGGGCTCAGCGGACGTCATCCGTTCCGCCCGCTAACCCGGCAAAAGCCTTTGCCCTGAAATTTTCAGCCCCCACAACCCCGCACCTGCGGGCGTGCGGGGTTGGCCGCAGCCAGTAGCCGCTAGCTGCCCACTGTCCGGTCCGGAAGTCTCCCGGCCCGGGTCACTTGAAAGGAACGCATCCGATGCGTAAATCACTGACCCTCGTTGCCACCGGCGTAGCCGCTGCCCTGGCCCTGTCGGCCTGCGGAGGCTCCGATGCCTCCAGCGAATCCGTCGACACCCTGGATCCGGCCAACCCGGTATCCCTGACGGTGGGCGCCAGCCCGCTGCCGCAGGGCCAGATCCTGGAGTACGTGGCCGACAACTTCGCTGCCGACGCCGGCCTGGACCTGGAGATCAAGGAGTTCGATGACTACGTCACTCCGAACATCGCCCTGAATGACGGCTCCCTGGACGCGAACTACTATCAGCACCTGCCGTACTTTGAATCCCAGGTTCAGTCCCAGGGCTACGACTTTGAGCACGGTGCAGGCGTCCACGTTGAACCGTACGCCGTGTTTTCGGAAAAGCTGAAGGACATCTCCGAGGTATCCGACGGTGCCCGCGTGGCCATCACCAACGATCCCTCCAACCAGGCGCGCGCCCTGACGCTGCTGGAAGAAGCAGGCTTGTTGGAGAACATCGACGCCGAGGCCTCGGTGCTCGCCCTGACGGACGAGCAGAACCCCAAGGGCCTGGACTTCGTGGAGAACCAGCCGGAGCTGCTGGTCAACGACCTCAGCGATCCCACCGTGGACCTGGCCATCCTCAACGGCAACTACATCCTGGCTGCCGGCCTGAGCACCGATGACGCCCTGCTGGTGGAGTCGGCCGAGGATAACCCGTACGCCAACTTCCTGGCCTGGAAGACCGGCGCCAAGGATGCCCGGATCGATAAGCTCGAAGAGCTGCTGCACTCCCCCGAGGTCAAGGCTTACATTGAAAAGACCTGGCCCAACGGTGCCGTGACCGCCGCGTTCTAGCAGCAGTCAACAGCCACAAAAACAAAGAACCCCGCACCTCCCGAAAGGAAGATGCGGGGTTTTTTGTGTGCCGGGCCCCTAGGGCCGGGCGTCTGCGGCAGCCTTGGCGGCCGCCGGCAGCGCGGCATAGATACGCTCCATTGCGGCGTCGTCGTGCGCGCCGGACAGGAACCATGCTTCAAAGACCGACGGCGGCAGGTACACGCCGGAATCCAGCATGGAGTGGAAGAACGGCTTGTAACGGAAGGACTCCTGCGCCTGGGCCTGATCGTAGTTGTGCACGCCGGTGGCCGAGGTGCCGAACGCAACGCTGAAGAGGTTTCCGGCACGCTGGATGCTGTGGTCCACGCCGGCCTCGGTCAGTGCAGCAGATACAGCAGTAGAAAGCTCGGTGCTGCGGGCATCCACGGTGGCGTAGACCTCCGGGGTTGCGGCTTTGAGCGTGGCGACGCCGGCGGCCATGGCAATCGGATTTCCGGAGAGGGTGCCGGCCTGGTAGACCGGGCCCAGCGGGGCGAGGTAATCCATCACATCGGCGCGCCCGCCCAGGGCTGCAACGGGCATGCCGCCGCCAATGACCTTGCCGAAGGTGAACAGGTCCGGCGTCCAGCCTTCATGTGCGCCGGTCAGGCCCCAGTAGCCGGCCGGGCCGGTGCGGAAGCCGGTGAGGACTTCATCCAGGATCAGCAGCGCACCGTTTTCGGTGGTGATCCGGGACAGGGCTGCGTTGAATCCGGGCTCCGGAGTGACCACGCCCATGTTGGCCGGCGCTGCTTCGGTAATAACGGCGGCAATGTCCGCACCGTGCTCGGCGAATGCCTTCTCCACGGCAGCAACATCGTTGTACGGCAGGACCAGGGTTTCGGCAGCGGTGGCTGCCGTGACGCCGGCGGAGCCGGGCAGTGCCAGCGTGGCCAGGCCGGAGCCGGCGGCTGCCAGCAGGCCGTCCAGATGGCCGTGGTAGCAGCCGGCAAACTTGATGACCAGGTTCCGGCCGGTGTAGCCGCGGGCCAGCCGGATGGCCGTCATGGTGGCTTCGGTGCCGGTGGAGACCATGCGCAGGCGCTTGACGCCGGGCACGCGGTCCATGACCAGCTGCGCCAGCTCGGCTTCAGCCGGAGTGGAAGCACCGAAGGACAGACCGTTGTCCACGGCTGTGTGCACCGCCGCGAGGACCTCCGGGTGGGAGTGGCCCACCAGGGCGGGGCCCCACGAGCAGACGAGGTCCACGTACTCGCGGCCCTCGGAGTCGGTAATGTACGGGCCCTTGGCGGAGACCATGAACCGGGGTGTACCGCCCACGGAGCCGAAGGCCCGCACGGGCGAGTTCACGCCGCCGGGCATCAGGGCGCGGGCGCGGTCGAAGAGTTCTTTGGAAGAGGTGGGTGTGGCAGGTGAGGGCATTACTTGCTTTCCTTCAGCCAGGCCGCCAGCTCGGTGGCCCAGTAGGTGAGAATCATGTTGGCGCCGGCCCGCTTGATGCCGAGCACGGACTCTTCAATGGCCCGACGGCGGTCAATCCAGCCGTTGGCCGCGGCAGCTTCAATCATCGCGTACTCGCCGGAGATCTGGTAAGCGCCCACGGGTACCGGAGACATGGCCGCAACGTCGGCCAGCACGTCCAGGTAGCTCATGGCCGGTTTGACCATGACCATGTCCGCGCCTTCCTCCAGGTCCAGCTCCACTTCCAGCAGGGCTTCGCGGCGGTTTGCTGCTTCCATCTGGTAGGTGCGGCGGTCGCCCTTTAGCTGGGAATCCACGGCTTCGCGGAAGGGGCCGTAGAACGCGGACGCGTACTTGGCGGCGTAGGCGAAAAGGGAAACGTCGGTGTGGCCGGCCTCGTCCAGTGCCTGGCGGATCACGGCAATCTGACCGTCCATCATGCCGGAGGGACCCAGTACATGGGCGCCCGCGCGGGCCTGCTCCACAGCCATCCGGCCGTATATTTCCAGCGTGGCGTCATTGTCCACCACGCCGTTTTCGTCCAGCACGCCGCAGTGCCCGTGGTCGGTGAATTCGTCCAGGCAAACATCGCTCATGATGACCAGGTCATCGCCCACTTCTTCGCGGACAGCGGTGATGCCGCGGTTGAGGATGCCGTTCGGGTCCGTGCCGGCACTGCCCACGGCGTCACGCTCTGAGGGAATGCCAAAGAGCATGATGCCGCCCACGCCCAACTCAACCGCTTCAGCGGCCGCCTTCTTCAGGGAATCCATGGTGTGCTGGAGAACGCCGGGCATGGAGGTGAGCGGGTTGGGCTCGCTGATGCCCTCGCGGACAAAGGCCGGGAGGATCAGCTCGGCCGGATCCAGCCGGTATTCGGCGGTCAGCCGGCGCATGGCCGGCGTGGTGCGCAGGCGGCGGGGACGGTGCTGGGGGAAGCTCATAGAGATAAATCTGCCTTCCGGTAATGAGGGGAAACTAGGTTGTAGGGCCCGTAGACATAGCAATAAAAAGAGCCTGCGCTATTCCCTCGGGCGTAGGCTGGTCCGCCACGGCATCCGGGGGACCTCCCAGTTCAGCCATCTGTGCGGCGGTACTGTCACCGATGGCAACAAGCAGTGTGCCGGGCGGTAACGGCGCGCAGAGCCGCAGGAAACGGCGGACTATGCTCGGCGAGGTGAGGACGACGGCGCGGGGGCCCGCGGGTGCGCCCGCCAGGAATTCCCGCGGGGTCAGCAGGATCTCCCGTCCATCGGTGCCGGCTTCGACCGCGGGCGTGAAACGGACCCCTGAGGCGGGGTGGTCCACGGTGCAGTACGCCGTCACCGCACGGACGTCCCAGCCAAGTGTGGTGAGGGCCTCGCGCAGCGCCGGATCCGCAAGGTCCGCCTGCGGCAGCAGGATGCGCAGCGCCCCGCCTTCCGGGCCGGAGTCCGCCGGGTGCGGCCAGGATTCAGCGAGCCCGCGGGCGGAGTGGTCGCGGTCGGGCATCAGGTCAACGTCCAGCCCAATCTCTTCCAGGGCCTTCCGCGTTCCGGTTCCGACGGCGGCAATACGCGTGTCAGCGGGGACGGCTGATGCAGCCGGAACGCCGAGGGCAGCGCAGCGCCGCACCATGGCACGCACCGTGGTCACGCTGGTGAAGATGACCCAGGCAAAACGTCCTGAGCGCAGCGACCTCAGCGCGGCGTCGAGCTCGCTCGTATCGGACGGAAATTGGAAGTCGATCAAGGGCATCAGCGTCACTTTGGCGCCGCGGCCCACCAGTTCGGCGGCCATCGCGGCCGCCCGGTCGGGGGTGCGCGGCAGCACAACGTTCAGGCCGGCCAAATCCGGCACGACCCGATCCCTGCCCACCTCAGCGGCTCCCGGAACGGTGCATTAGCTGACCGCTAGGTCCGTCAGGGACGCAGCACCGGCAGCGAGAAGGTCCTCGGCCAGACGGACGCCCAAGGCGCGGGCACCGTCTTCGTCCAGCTCGGCGGTGGCTGCGGACCGCCGCATGACCCTGGCTCCGTCGTCGCTGCAGACCACTGCCTCCAGGTGCAGGCGGGCCTCGGTCAGCGTGGCCAGGGCACCGATGGGTGCCGTGCAGCCGGCTTCCAGCCGGTTCAGCAGCGCCCGCTCGGCAGTGACCGTCAGGCGGGAGGCGTTGTTGTCATACGCAGCCAGGGCACGGCTCAGCGGGCCTTCCGCTGCGTCAGCTGTCCGGCACTCTACGGCCAGCGCGCCCTGACCGGGAGCAGGCAGCATGACGGAGGGGTCCAGGAATTCCGACACCATCTCCAGCCGGCCCAGACGGGCCAGCCCGGCCGCTGCCAGGACGACGGCGTCGAGGTCGCCGGGAACGCCCTCGATCAGCCCTGCCACACGGCCCAGGCGGGTGTCCACGTTGCCGCGGATGTCCACCACGTCCAGGTCCGGACGTGCGGCGCGCAGCTGTGCGGCCCGTCGCGGAGAGCCGGTGCCCACGCGGGCACCGTCCGGCAGCTGGGTTAGGGTCAGGCCGTCGCGGGCGCACAGGGCATCCCGAACGTCCACCCGGCCCGGAATGGCACCGATGGTGAGGCCTTCTGCTGCCCCTGTGGGCAGATCCTTGAGCGAGTGCACGGCCACGTCGCAGTCCCCGAGGAGCAGCGAATCGCGCAGCGCGGCCACGAAGACGCCGGTGCCGCCGATCTGTGAGAGCGCGGCCCGGTTAATGTCACCCTCGGTCCGGACCCGGACCAATTCAACCTCGAAGCCGCCCAGCTCAGCGAGTGCGTTGGCCACCGTGGTGGTCTGGGTGACGGCAAGGGCACTGCCCCGGGTGCCGATCAGAACGGGCGAATGCGCCACTACTCCACACCCACTGTGGAGTCAGCGCCGGCGATGGTTGGCTTCTCGCCGCGCAGGTTGGCGCAGCAGCCGGGACGACAGACGTCGTACCAGGGCCCAAGCTTCGTCAGGGCCGGGCGCTCGGCAATGTTGTGCTCGACGGTGCGCTCACAGAGCAGATCAACCAGTCCGGAAACGAAGGTCTCATGGATCCCGGGGGTGGGGGCGCGGTGCGCCGCCAGCCCCAAGTCCCGGCAGGTCTCCATGGCTTCGGTGTCCAGATCCCAGAGAACCTCCATGTGGTCGCTGACAAAGCCCAGCGGAACAATCACCACGCCCTTGACACCCTTGGCCGGCAGTTCGGCGATGGCATCGTTGATGTCCGGTTCCAGCCACGGGGTGTGCGGAGATCCGGAGCGGGACTGGTAGACCAGCTGCCAGTCCAGGCCGGCGGCCTCGGGGATGCGGTCCATAATGGCGCGGGCATTGGCGAGGTGCTGTGCCACGTAGGCGCTGGACTCCTCAAACTCGCGGTCCCGCGGGCCGGAGGCTTCGGCGTCGGCGGTGGGAATGGAGTGGGTGGAGAACAGGATTTCGATCGTCCCGCCTTCCTCGCCGCGCTCTGCGAGCTGCTCACGGACCTTGGCGAGGGAGTTGCGCACGCCCTCCACAAAGGGCTCCACAAATCCGGGGTGGTCGAAGTACTGGCGAACCTTGTCCACCTGCAGCTTCTTGTCCAGGCCTGTGGCCAGCAGGTTCATGCCCAGATCTTCGCGGTACTGGCGGCAGCTGGAGTACGAGGAGTACACGCTGGTGGTAACCATCAGCAGCCGGCGGTAGCCGGTGTCATAGGCTTCCTGCAGCACGTCTTTGATGTACGGCGCCCAGTTTCGGTTGCCCCACAGCACGGGGGTGTCGATGCCCCGGCGCTTCAGCTCGGCTTCCAGCGCAGCTTTGAGGGCCCGGTTCTGCTCGTTGATGGGGCTGATGCCGCCGTTGGCGCGGTAGTGAGTGGCTACTTCCTCAAGCCGCTCATCGGGGATGCCGCGGCCGCGGGTGACGTTGCGCAGGAACGGGATGACGTCTTCCTGCCCTTCCGGGCCGCCAAAGGAGGCCAGCAGGATGGCGTCATAGTGCTTGGGGGCCATCCGCCCGTTTTCGTCGACGCCGTCAAGCGGGTCGAAGGAAGCGGGCTCGTTGGTGGTGGGAGTGGTCATTTCAGTACCTCGGCAACTTCGGCGGCGGCGATGCGCCGACCGGTGTAGAAGGGGATTTCTTCGCGTACGTGGTTGCGTGCCTCGGTGGAGCGCAGGTGGCGCATCATGTCCACCAGATCCACCAGGTTGGGGGCTTCCAGGCCCAGGATCCATTCCCAGTCACCGAGGGCAAAGGACGCCACGGTGTTGGCCAGGACCTGGGGGAATTCGCGGCCGAGCATGCCGTGGTCACGCAGCATCTTGCCGCGTTCCTCGGCTGGCAGCAGGTACCACTCGTAGGAGCGGACAAACGGGTACACGCAGATCCAGGCTTCGGGATCGATGCCGCGTGCATAGGACGGCCAGTGGTTCTTGGAGAACTCCGCATCGCGGTGCACGCCCATGGCGGACCAGGCGATCTCGGTGCCGGTGAACAGGCCGGAACGGCGAATGTCGCGGATGGCCGACTGCAGGTCTTCGGCGCGGCCGCCGTGCAGCCACACCATGACGTCCGCGTCGGCACGCATTGCCGAGACGTCATACAGCCCGCGAAGGGTGACATGGCGGTCGGCCAGTTTTTCGGTGAGGGCCTCAAACGCCCTGACATTTTCCTCGGAATCGGCAGCCGCACCCGATGTTCCACCCACCGCGGACCGCTTAAAGACGGTCCAGAGGGTAAAGAACTGTTCTTCGGTGACGGCTGTTTCTGCGGTGCTCTGACCCATGGGCTCACTCATGATTAACAGTCTGCCCTTTTGGACAGCCTTAGACGAAATACTCCACTTCTACTTCTTGTAGAAAGTGATCAATGTCACAACCGGTCCAGCTGCTCCAGCAGGCCGGCAATTCGGGCGCGGGTATCAGCCGTAACGGCAGCCAGCCCGGTGCCGGCAAGCCACGCTCCCACCATTTCCAGCCCGGGCACCTCGTCAACGGCCGAGCGTACGGATGCTACCCGGTCACGGTGCCCGACGGCGGCGGACGGCAGGGCTCCAACCCACCGGACCACGTCCCAGCCCACCACGTCGTCAACCCCCAGCGGCACCTGGAGCAGCACCGAGGCGTCCGCCAGAGCCTGGGCAAAGAGGTCATCGTCCTCCCGGTCCACGGGGCTTGTCCGCGGCGCCGCAGCAGAGTCTTCGGCGCTGAGTGCCCGCCCGTAGGAGAGCCGCAGCACGTGCGTTCCCGGCCCGGTGGAGTCGGCTAGCCACTGCCATTTCGCAGTGGCGTGGGTCAGGGCTTTCGCATCCACGGCGTCGACGTCTGCGGCAACGAGCACACCTGTGCCGCGCGGATGGGCATCCAGGTCCGGCTGGTCCACCACCAGGGTGACCAGGGCGACGCCGGGTCCGGCACCCGGGCGGGCCGCCGCCAGTCCGGGAACGCTGCCGGCCAGCAGATCAACTGCGGCGGGGCCGTCGGTGGCGATGACCAGCACGTCAGCGGACACTGTCTCCTGCGCGGGCGCTGCTCCCTCCGAGGAAACGGTGAGTGCCGACGCGGAAACCAGCCAGCCGCTGCCACTGCGTTCCACCGATTGCACAGGGGTAGCTGTGTGCAGACTTGCGCCCAGGGCCAGCAGGTCCTTTTCCAGGGCGCGGGTGAGCGTGCCCATGCCGCCGACGAGCCCGCCAACCGCTGAACCGGCAGGTGCGGCCGCACGCATGGAGGCCACGGCAGCGGCCAGCGATCCGTGGTGAGCGAGCGCAGCACGCAGTCCCGGGGCCACTGAGTCCACGTCCAGGGCGTCCGGATCCGAGGAATACACGCCGCCCACTACAGGCGCCACCAGCCGGCGCAGCACCGCGTCACCCATTCGGGCACGGACAACTTCGCCCAGACTCGCGGTTTCACGGCGGGCCAGACCACCCACGGGCAGTACCTTATCCAGTGCGGCGCGCGCTGAGCCCGTGCGTCCGATCGCCTGAACAATTTCGGGCGCCCGGGGATCGGCGGGAATGCCGAGCAGCCCGCTCTGCGGCATCCGCTGGGCCGCGGCAGCAACATCGTCGCCGGCCAGCTGCAGCCATGCGCCGCTCCGGTTGGGCTGGACAACAGCGTCTTCCAGGCCCAGTTCCCCCACCAGGTCGGGCACGGCCCGCGACCGTGTGGCGAAGGATTCCGCCCCGCTGTCCAGGGTCAGCCCGGCGACCTGATGCGTGCCTACGCAGCCGCCCAGCTCGGGTCCGGCTTCGAACAGGGTCACGGACAACCCACTGCTGGCCAAATCACGGGCAGCGATCAGCCCTGAGATGCCACCGCCCACCACAACGGCGGTGAGCGGTGTCTCTGCGGGCACCGCCGGTTCAGTCTCCGGGTTGGATTTACGTGCTGCCGGAAAATGGGGAAGAACGGATCGGTGCGGCATGGTTACGGCTCCACCGAGTGGATGAGCTCGACCACCCGCGTCAGGACGTCCGGATCGGTCTCCGGCGGAACGCCGTGGCCCAGGTTGACGACATGCCCGGGAGCGGCTTCCCCGGCAGCCAGAACCTCGCGGACATGCGCTTCAAGGACGGGCCAGGGGGCGTTCAGCAAGGCCGGGTCGATGTTGCCCTGCAGCGGCGTGTTACCGCCGAGCCGGCGGTTGGCTTCGTCCAGCGGCAGCCGGTAGTCAACGCCCACCACATCCACGCCCACGTCGCGCATGGCGCCAAGCAATTCGGAGGTTCCCGTACCGAAGTGCACCAGCGGCGCACCGAGGTCGCGGACGTGGTCCAGTGCCCGGCCCGAGGCCGGTGCCACGTGCCGGGTGTAATCTGCCAGTCCCAGTGAGCCCGCCCAGGAGTCGAAGAGCTGTCCGGCGCTGGCACCAGCTTCGAGCTGTGCACGCAGGAACATGCCGGAAGCGTCCGCTGCCCACTGCGTCAGGGCGCTCCAGGCGTCCGGGTCGGCATGCATCATGGTGCGCGGACCGAGGTGATCGCGGGACGGCTTGCCCTCCACCATGTAGGCGGCCAGCGTAAACGGTGCACCGGCGAAACCGATCAGCGGTGTCTTGCCGAGCTCGGCAACGGTCAACCGGACCGCCTCACGGATCGGTTCCAGTGCGTCCTCGGTGAGGACGGGCAGAGCCGCCACATCGGCGGCGGTGCGCACCGGCGTGCCCAGCACGGGTCCGACGCCGGGGACAATGTCCACGTCCACTCCGGCCAGCTTGAGGGGAATGACAATGTCGGAGAAGAAGATTCCGGCGTCCACGTCGTGCCGGCGAACCGGCTGCAGGGTGATTTCGGAAGCCAGCGCCGGATCCAGGCAGGAATCCAGCATCGCGATTCCCTGCCGCAGCTTGCGGTATTCGGGCAGCGACCTTCCGGCCTGGCGCATGAACCAGACCGGCCGGCGGGACGGAGTGCCACCCCGGTAGGCGGTGATCAGGGGGGAATCGGCCGTGCGGCCATCCATGAGCGGATGAGAGGCGCTAAGAGTCATACCCTGATTCTCTCCAAAATCCGCCGGGAAGGATAACCGGGCCGCCGGGAGGTACCCCGGAGAGCCTCAGAGGTGATGGGAAACACGCACCTAAAGGGGCTAAGGTTAGGGCGCCCTATTGGGGTGAACACAGAGTCGGTGGCTAGTATTGAGACACTGTGGTTCTACTTTCCTTAATTGCGACGCACTCCGATGTTGACCTGGAAACCGTTGCCCGCCTCAGCGCCGGCGCCTCCCAGGTCTCCTCCTCCCTGCTCGAAACCGGTTCGGCGGTGACCGGATCCGTGGTCCTGGCCACCTGCAACAGGTTCGAGGTTTACTGCGAGGCCAAGTCGGAGGCGGACGTCGAAGCCGCCCGTTCCGCCGTCGTCGCAGAAATCAGCCGGCACTCCGGCCTCACCAAGGACCTGGTGTCCCGTTCCTTTGCCACAAATACCGGTGAATCCGTGGCCCAGCACCTGTTCGCCGTGGGCGCAGGCCTGGATTCCGCCGTCGTGGGCGAACGCGAAATTGCCGGCCAGGTCCGGCGTGCCCTGATCGAAGCCCAGGAAAAAGGCACCGCCAGCGGCGGCCTCACCAGACTTTTCCAAACGGCCTCCCGCACATCTAAAGATGTTGGAGCGCTGACAGCCCTCGGCAAACGGGGGCTGTCCATTGTGTCTGTGGCCCTGGAGCTGGCCTCGGATCTTTCCCTCGACGTGGACTGGTCCCGGAAGGACGTTGTGGTGTTTGGCACCGGCGCTTACGCCGGAGCCACCATGGCTCTGCTGAAGGAACGCGGCTGCACCCGTGTCAGCGTCTATTCCTCCTCCGGCCGCGCTGAGTCCTTCGCTGCTTCGCGCGGCGGCACTCCCCTGACCCGCGACTCGCTGCCGGCTGCGCTCGCCGCAGCGGACGTGGTGATCGGCTGCAGCGGAAGCGAGAGCCAGGTCAGCGCAGATGATATCCGCCGTGTTCGGGCGTCCAGCAACAAGCCGCTGATCATCATCGATCTGGCCCTGACCCACGATTTTGAGCCCGACGTCCGGGAAGTGAACGGCGTGGACCTGATCACCTTGGAATCGGTACGCCTGGCAGCACCGGCAGAACAGGCAGAATCCCTGAAGCAGGCCAGCGGCATTGTGGCCGACGCGGCCAAGGCCTTCTCGGAACTGCAATTGAGCCGGCAGATGGATTCCGCGATCGTGGCCCTTCGCCGGCACACGCTGAACGTCCTGGATTCCGAGCTGGAGAAAGTCCGTGCACAGCACGGCTGCACCGGCGCTGCCGAAGAGGTGGAGTTTGCCATGCGCCGCATGGTCAAGCAGCTGCTGCACGTACCCACCGTCCGCGCACGCGAACTGGCCGCCAGCGGTCAGCAGGATGAGTACATCAAGGGCCTCGAAGCCCTGTTTGGAATTACGCCTGACCATCCGGTGGAGCGCCGCCGCGCCGCCGCTGCGCCCCACGGAACAGTAACCGGACACCCCGACGCCTCCCCGGCAGGAACCTCCGACGACTCACTGGACGGCACGGACACCGCAGCGTCCGCCTGAAACGGGCTGACCCAACAGGCGCTGCCGATCAGCTACGGCGTTCCGTGAACACTGCTCAGTAAACACTGCTCAGTAAACGTTCTTGGCCGGTTCGATCTCTCGAACCCATTCCAGGATGCCACCGGCCACGTTGAACACCCTCGGGTAGCCCTGCCCCCGGAGGAAGGCTGCCACTTCCGCTGAACGCCCTCCGGACTTGCAATGCACGTAGAGCTCCCTGCTCCGCTCGGGAAGGTTATCCCCCGAGAGAATCCCGGCGCGCGGCATCAGTACCGCACCGTCAATGTTCACGATCGCGTATTCCCCGGGTTCGCGGACATCCAGCAGGTCAAAATCCCGCTCTCCTGACGAGCGTGCGGCCAGCAACCGCTGCAGCTCACGAACGCCGATGTTGGGAACCGCCGGCACCTCCCGACCCTGTGATCCGCCGGCAGCCGGCATTCCGCAGAAGGCCTCGTAGTCCTCTTCCAGCGCGGTGACAGCCACCGCCGAGGGGTCTTTACGGACCCGGATTTCCCGCCACGACATGTCCAGGGCATTGAGCACCAGGACCCGGCCCAGCAGGGTCACACCGGTTCCGGTAATCAGCTTTACCGCCTCGTTGACCATGACCGCGCCAATTTGGGCGCACAGCACACCGAGCACTCCCCCTTCGGCGCAGGAGGGAACCGACCCCGGCGGCGGGGCCTCGGGATACAGATCGCGGTACGTCGGCCCGTGCTTTCCCCAAAAGACGCTGACCTGACCGTCGAAGCGCAGAATCGATCCCCAAACATACGGCTTGCCCAGGATTTCCGCAGCGTCATTGACCAGATAGCGGGTGGCAAAGTTGTCCGTCCCGTCCAGAATCAGGTCATACCCGGGAAAGATCTCCAGTGCATTGGCCGCGTTTAGTCGTACCGGATGCAGCTGGACGTTGATCAGGGGGTTCAGCTCCCGAATGCTCCGGCGTGCGGACTCCGCTTTGGACGTACCCACGTCCGAAACTCCATGGATGACCTGGCGCTGCAGGTTGGACGCGTCCACGGTGTCGTCGTCGACTATTCCCAGCGTTCCCACGCCCGCTGCCGCCAGGTAGAGCAGAGCCGGGGACCCCAGTCCACCGGCGCCAATGACAAGGACCCGGGCATTCTTCAGCCTTTGCTGGGCCTGCATGCCGAACTCAGGAATGATCAGGTGCCGGGAATACCGCAGCGTTTCCTCGCCTGTCAGCCCGATCGCGGGTTCAACCAGCGGCGGCAGTGCCGCGATTAGCTCAGTCATGGCTCCCAATCTAGTACCCAAACGTGCTGCAGAACCGGTTGGACGTATTACCCGCGGGTAAACTGAAGTCCGTTGTCCGGGCACCTTGGCCCGGAGTCGTTGAGAGGTCCGTACACGTGAGCAACCAGCAAACCGGCAAGCCGACCAGGCTCCCGCGGGAGGAACGGCGACGCCAGCTGTTGAGCGCCGCGCAGGAGGTCTTCGTCAGCAACGGCTTTCATGGCGCGGCCATGGATGACATCGCCGAAGCTGCGCGGGTCAGCAAACCGGTCCTCTACCAGCACTTCCCCGGCAAGCGTGAACTGTACCTGGCGCTGCTTGAGGATCATTTGGGCACTCTCACCCAATTCCTCACCACCGCATTGAACTCAACCACCGACAACAAGCTGCGTGTGCGGGAAACCATGCGCGCCTACTTCCTCTTCGTGGCGCAGGATAGCCAAGGACACCGGCTGGTTTTTGAATCCGATCTCACAAATGATGTGGAAGTCAGTGCCCTGATCGAGGAATTCAACGCCCGGTTTGCCAACAGCATTGCCGGCGTCATCGCCGAGGACACAAAGCTCTCCCCTGTGGAGGCAACCCTGCTCGGCCGTGCTTTGGCCGGAATGGCCCAGGTCAGTGCGCGCTTTTGGCTGGAGACTGACGGTGACTTGGACATCGATGCGGCATCTGAGCTTGTCTACCGTTTAGCTTGGCGCGGAATCAGCCGGTTCCCCAAGGAGATCTAGAGTAGATTTCGAAGCAGCTACGTTTCATTAATACAGGAGGCACCACGGTGGAAGTAAAAATCGGCATTCAGAACGTTGGCCGCGAAATTGTCTTTGAATCGAGCCAGACCGCCGACGCCGTTGCTGACGTTGTGGCAGAGGCCCTGAACGGTCAGAAGGAACTGCGTCTGAAGGATGACAAGGGCCGGCTCATCATGGTTCCTGCCGGAGCCATCGGCTACGTGGAAATTGGGGCTGAAGAGGTTCGACGCGTCGGTTTCGGCGCACTCTAGGCTCGAGTACGTAAGGTCCGAATCGGAGAGCCGAAACGATGATCAGCCTCATTGTGACAGCCTTGGCCGCACTGGCAGCCGGATTCATCCTCCGGGGCGCAGACCAGCGACGGTCCCGCTACGGTGTTTTGCTGCTGCCCGGATTGTCATTGGCTGTTGCCATGGTGCTGTGGGTTGCCCTGCAGCTGGCAGGCATCGGCTCCGATCCGGACCTTTACTGGCTTATCTGGGTCCTGCCTCCGGTGGCCGGCGGCGTCAGTGCCCTCATCACCGCGCTTGCACTGGCGCCCCGGCGCGAAGCGAAGGACACTGCGGCTCTGGAACGGGCCCTGCGGCTCTAGCCCTCTTTGCCCTGCGCTTCGGGTTCCTGTTCGGCCAACAGGGCGCCAAGTTCCCGCGCCAACACAGCACCCGCCGCCTTCTGCCCGGCGTCCGTGAAATGCCTGCCGTCCGCCAGCTGGGTGCCCAGGGAATAACGGTCCCACCAGTCCCCCACGCTCAGGAACTGCACTCCCTTGCTCGCCGCGGTGTCCGCCAGCAGATGGTCCACTGCGGTCCGCTGGCTCCCGTAGTCGGTCAGCGGTGAGGAAATGACGCCCACCATCACCAGTCGCGACTGAGGGTAGGTCCGCCGCATTTCGTCAATCATGTCCGCGGCTGCCGCTGCGATTTGACCATCGGTGGACGTGCCGGCGTCGTTCCCCCCGCCCTCCAGGACCACCAGCGCGGGATCTCCCCACGGAAGCAGCCACTGCTGATGGAGAAGTGCTGTGCGGTAACTGCCCACGTTCCCGTTGCCCACGGTGTAGCCGGTGCCTCCGGCGCCCCGCAGGATGGTCCGGTAGCCGAGCGCTTTCAAGCCCTGGTCCACCCAGGTATCCGGTCCGGTCTGGGAATCGCCAACGACGACGGCGGATTCCGCGACGGCATTGTCCAGGGTCATAATCCGGTTCAGTTCCGGCACCCGGATCAGCGAACCGTGCTCAAAGTCAGTGCGGAACGCTTTCATGAACGGATATTCCGTTCTCAAGGGCGCTCCCAGGGACAACACCTGGGCCATGGACACTACTTGTGCAGCTGCCGCCGGGTCTAATGCAGGGGCGGGCACTGCGGTTTGGACGGGTTCGGCGGAATGGACGGGTTCGGCGGTTTGCGCGGAAACCCGCGGGGAGGGTTCCTCTGCGGCGCTGCCAGACGGGGAGGGCAACAGCGCAGCCTGCACCTCGGGCAGGTTCCATAGCGGGCCACAGATGAAACCCAAGGCCAAGAGAAGCGCTCCTGCACAGGCCCACAACAGAGCGCGCCTTGGTACAGATAAGCCGGCCATGCCACCCCAACGACTTTCCGGCGCCCTTACAGGGACCATCTGCGGTTCACTCCGGCTGACGAGACCGTGCTGCGGCCGGTGTTCTCCCGGCCTGCCCAGCGTATAGCCCGGTGGCGCCGCGCGGAAGACCCACTTTCAGGCCGTGGGAGCAGGCTCAGGGCCCCAATCACGTGTTGAGCGGCCGCGCCTAGGCGGTGAGGCCAAGCCGGCTCATCCGGCGGGAATGGTTGCGGGTGAGCGCAGCGAACAGTGCTTTGAGCTCGTCTTCGTAGGCTCCCTGATCCGTATCCTGCAGCAACCCTCCCAGAACCGCCCGTTCGAGCACCACGCGCTGGGCCTGGGTCAGGGCCTCGCCGACAAGCCGCCGGCCCCACAAGGCCAGTCGGGAGGCGAGCCGTGGATCATCGGAGAGCGCCTGCTGCAGCCTCGCTTCGAGCACCTCCCCTGCGGGCTCGGCTTCCTGCAGCCCCAGCACCAGCTCGGCAGTGACCGGATCCAGCCGGGCAGCCACCGACTGGTAGAAATCATCGGAGATGGCATCAGTGACGTAGAACTTCATCAGCGACTCAAACCAATCCGCGGGTCTGGTCCGATCGTGGAAGGCATCCACCGACGGCTGGAACGGAAGCATAGCAGTCTCGGGATCCAGTCCCAGTGTCCGCAGATGGTCACTCACGCGTTCAAAATGCTCGTATTCACGCACCGCCAGGCGGGCCAGGACCGTGCGGTCATGCAGCGTCGGTGAAAAACGGGCGTCCGAGGACATACGTTCAAAGGCGGAGAGCTCGCCGTACGCCATGACGCCAAAAAGGTCCGACAGGAAACGCCGGTAGATATCTTCGGGGTCCGACGGTACCGGGCTCTGGGCAGAATCTAGGTCGGGGCTGCTCCGGTTTGTCATGGACCCCAGCGTACCGCCGGCGCAGGAGGAAACCGCAGTCACGGGCCCGATGCTTCGTCCGCATCCCTTCCGTACCGAACCAACCGCGCGCCGCTTGCTCCAATGCGCGGCCTAAGGCACCCACCGGGTAGACTTGAAGGGTAGTAAAAGGATGCCCGGTCGTCTTGTACACCTCTGATAGACCTTAGCCAGACCCGCAATACCTACGCGATCTTGATATTTTGGCCGCCGCCCGTGCCCGATGCACCGCGGCGGACCTGCAGTTGTTAGCCCGCGATCGGCTTCCGCTGGACGCATCATGCGCGCGCCATCCGCTCCGGTATGGGCTTCTACAGCCACTCGTCGAGCATGGCGCCGCGATGCCTAACTGAACGGTATTTAATTGAACACTGAACTCTCCCAGGTAGACGAGAATCGTCACCTCACCGCTGATGACAGCAATGAAGCTTTGAACGTGGCCGAAACCCTTGCCACTACGCAGGCGGCGGCCGAAATTCCGGAACTGACCTTCGCTGATTTCGGCGTCCGCTCCGACATCGTGCAGTCCCTGGCCGAGGCCGGGATCACGCATCCCTTCCCCATTCAGTCGATGACCCTGCCGGTGGCCTTGGGCGGCCACGACATTATTGGCCAGGCCAAGACCGGCACCGGCAAGACGCTGGGCTTCGGCATTCCCGCCATCCAGCGTGTGATTGCCCCCGACGACGAGGCCTACGCCTCCCTCGCGGTTCCCGGTGCGCCGCAGGCCCTGATCGTTGTCCCCACCCGTGAACTCGCGGTGCAGGTGGCCGGGGACCTTTCCACTGCTGCCAAGCGGCGCGGTGCCCGAATTGTCACGATCTACGGCGGCCGCGCCTACGAGCCGCAGATCGAAGCGCTCACCGCGGGCGTGGAAATCGTCGTCGGCACCCCCGGGCGCCTGATCGACCTGTACAACAAGAAGCACCTCTCGCTGAAAAACGTCCGCATCGTTGTCCTGGATGAGGCCGATGAAATGCTGGACCTGGGCTTCCTGCCCGACGTGGAAACCCTGATGGCTGCCACCCCGGCCGTGCGCCAGACGCTGCTGTTCTCCGCCACCATGCCCGGCGCCGTCGTCGCCATGGCCCGCCGGTACATGACCAAGCCCACCCACATCCGGGCAGCGGACCCGGATGACGAGGGCCTGACGAAGAAGGACATCCGCCAGGTGGTCTACCGCGCCCACAACTTGGACAAGAGTGAGGTTGTGTCCCGCATCCTGCAGTCCGAGGGCCGCGGCCGCACCATCATCTTCACCAAAACCAAGCGCACCGCCGCCAAGCTGTCCGAGGAGCTTGCTGACCGCGGCTTTGCCGTTGCGGCCATGCACGGCGACCTGGGTCAGGGCGCCCGTGAACAGGCGATGCGTGCCTTCCGCAACGAGAAGGTGGATGTGCTGGTGGCCACCGATGTGGCGGCCCGCGGGATCGACGTCGACGACGTCACCCACGTCATCAACTACCAGTGCCCCGAAGACGAGAAGACCTACCTGCACCGCGTGGGCCGCACCGGCCGCGCCGGCAACAAGGGCACGGCCGTGACCTTCGTTGACTGGGACGACGTTCCCCGCTGGGGCCTCATCAACAAGGCCCTTGGCCTGGACCAGGCGGAGCCCGTGGAGACGTACTCTTCCTCCCCGCACCTCTACACCGATCTGAACATCCCCGAGGGCACCAAGGGCCGCCTGCCGCGCAACAAGCGCACGCACGCAGGCATTAGCGCCGAGAAGATCGAGGACCTGGGCGAGACCGGCAAGAAGAACGCCGCAGGTCCGTCCCGGGACAGTTCCCGCGGCCGTGACCGCGCCCGCGCCGGCGGCACCCGGGGGGACCGGCCCCGCAGCAGCGACCGCGCACGTCCCGAGACACGTGAAGGGTCTCGCCGTTCCACGGATCAGCAGCCCGCACCGGCCCGCGCTGCCGAGCCCACCGCGACAGCGGGGTCGTCAGCAGCAGGAGCAGCAGAAACCTCAGCTGAGCGTCCCCGTCGCAGCCGGAGCCGCACACGCCGCCGCAACGGCGAAGTGGTCGGCAACTCCACGCCCACAGCCGAATAGCCGGGCAGCACCACAGCCCATGAGCATTCCCCTTTGGTCACCGGACGGCAGATCGCTGGTGGTACACGCGGACAACGCCGTGTTCCTGCCAACCCTGCCGGACGGCGCCTTCACCATGATCTACGTGGATCCACCGTTCAACACCGGCCGGTCCCAGCGCCGGCAGCAGACCACCATGGTCCGCAGCGCAGACGGCAGCGGCGATCGTATCGGGTTCAAGGGCCGCAGCTACAGCACGGTCAAGGGCCTGCTCTCCAGCTACGACGATGCGTTTGAGGACTACTGGGCGTTCCTGGAGCCGCGGCTGGCCGAAGCATGGAGGTTGCTGGCCGATGACGGCACGCTCTACGTGCACCTGGACTACCGCGAGGTGCACTACGCAAAGGTCATGCTGGACGCACTCTTTGGGCGGGACTGTTTCCTCAACGAGATCATCTGGGCCTATGACTACGGTGGACGGGCAAAGAACCGCTGGCCGGCTAAGCACGACAACATCTTGGTATACGTCAAAAACCCTGCGGCCTACCACTTCGACAACGCCGAGGTGGACCGGGAGCCGTACATGGCACCGGGCCTGGTCACGCCGGAAAAGGTGGCGCTGGGAAAACTGCCCACCGACGTGTGGTGGCACACCATCGTCTCCCCCACCGGCAAGGAGAAAACCGGCTACCCCACTCAGAAGCCCGAAGGCCTTCTGCGACGCACCGTTGCTGCCAGCAGCCGCGAGGGCGACTGGGTCCTGGACTTCTTTGCCGGTTCCGGCACCCTGGGGGCGGTTGCCGCCAAGCTGAACCGGAAGTTTGTCTGCGTGGATGCCAACCCGCAGGCCATCGAGGTGATGGCAAAGCGGCTCGGACATGCGGCCGACATCGTTTCGGTCGAGGGTGTGTCCGCTGCGGCGGATACATCAGCGGCTGATGTGGCGGCCGACGCCGTGAGTTAGCTCCGCACAAAGCGCCGCTGCCGCAGGAAGTTCCTGCGGCAGCGGCGCTTTTTGGTGTCCAACCAGCCTGCGGAGGGTAGCGTGCGCGATCCTGCCCGCTAAATGATGCTCCGGCCTTCCTTCCGCGATTGCCTCCAGTCACGGAAAAAGGCACGGCTAATCTGCACCAGGACTCCTGCCACGATGATGGGCCAGACGAGGACGTAGACGGTAAGCCAAAATGTTGTCATGCGGTGCTCTCCTAGGATCAGCTGTACGGGTTCAGGACTGGACGGCAGCGGATTCCGCAGCCGGCCGCTGATCAAAATCGCCGATGCGCTGCTGGATCAGGTCAAAATCGAAGTCCGAGGAACTGCGTGCGGACATGAGATAGCAAACGACGGTACTGACGGCGTAGGCCACGAGGGAACCGGTAAGGACTTCATAGTCATGCAGGAACCCCATGACAAACGGCGCAGCTGCAACTGCAGCTGCGGCGCCCGCGAAGAGCGCGGGTTTGAGTCCCAGGAATCCAAAGACCATCAGGCCAAGGACGATTCCGATCCCCAGCACGGATACGGCGTCGAAAACGTAGCCGGTGGCGCCGTCCATGGAAAACCATGCAAAGCGCACCGGAATGAAGGCTGCCAGGGCGGCCAGCACGGAGACGGTGAACGCCGAATTGGTGACCTTCTTCCAGTAGAAGCTGGCCAGCACCGGAAAGACCAGCGCACCCCACAGCGCACCAACAAAGACCAGAAGGTCAAGAATATTCATCTGTCCGCTGGCGAAATACAAACCGGCTCCGGTTGCGACCACCATGGACAGGCGACCGACCAGCAGCATGGTCTTGGGGTTGGCTTCTCCCCGCTTGGCGATGTTCTGACCGTAAACATCGGCCATCATGATCGAGGACAGCGCAGACAAATCTGAGTCCGCGGTCGATGACAGCGAACCAAGAATCATGATGAAGAAGACCCCCAGCAGGATCGGGCCGAGGTAAGTGGACGCCATCTGCGGAATCAGATTGTTGACGTCGTTGTCCATCGGGGTGATTCCCAGGTACAGGGCCATCACTCCGAGCATTCCGATGCCGATGACGGTGGCCCCGTAGCCCACCGTGGCGGTAATGAAGGTTTTCTTGATCATGTCCTCGCGCACTGCGAACAGGCGCTGCGCAATGGTCTGGTTGCCGATGGCGTAGGCCAGGACCGCCGCAATGTAGGGGGCGCCCTGGTTGAGGAAAGCATCGGAGGAGAAGAAGTTCGACTGCTGGGGCGTCAGGTTCGCTGTTCCGGCCTCAAACATGGACGGTCCGCCGGCGGCGAAGAAAACCACGGGAATAATGATGACCACCGCGCCGAGCATGGCGAGGACCTGCGCGAAGTCCGTCAGCACCGAGGCCCTGAACCCGGACCACAATGTGTACAGGAGCACACCCGCAGCAACTGCCACAATCCCCTGTTGGAAGCTGAAGGGCGACAGCAGCGCCACAAGCGCCCCTCCGGCGATGAAGTTCGAGGTTAGCGAAATGACGCTGCCCACTACATTGGAACCGGCCAGCATCAACTGGCTGGACTTTCCATGCCGGGCTCGCATGACCTCGGCCAGGGTATGGGCTTTCGGCGCCACTTGGCGGATCCGCTTGCCGAAGGGATAGATGAACAGAATCATCAGGGCACCCCACAGCCCGTAGTGAATGGGCCCGGATATGCCGTAGGTAAACCCGGAGGTGGCAGAGGCATACATCGAGGACGCCCAAATCCAGGTAGCCGTCATGCTGGCGGCCGAGACGCCGAAACCGACGTTGTTTCCCGCGGTCATGTATCCGTCGGCATTTTCGTTCTTTTTCCCAATAAGCGTGGACATAAGAAATGTTCCGCCATAAAAAAGGACAAACAGTGCTATTACCGCCCATCCCCCCAGCTGATAAAAATCCAATCCGTCGTTCGGCACAGTTTCCTCTCCTCCGCGGCGAAGAACATGCCGCGGGTCGCTGCTGCACAAAGGCCGTCAACCGCATACCGGCGGGCCTGTTAACTAGGCAGGCGCGCTCGAACGGAGTTGGAACTCACCAAATATCCGCCACGGCAGGCCTGCGCATCGGGGCAGCGACGCGCAAAGCGCCGCCGGAATGCGGTGAGCTGTGGCTCAAACCGCGGCGGGCAGCTGCCTGCTGCCCGGGGGATGCTGTGGGCATCCCGCCCGATGATGTCCCCCCAAGGACACCTTCGAACTAATTCCAAGCTAGCAGATTTTATTGCATTACTCAGTAATGAAAAAGTAATCCAAACACGCGAAACGACTTTTAGGGATGAATGACGGAGGAACCGGTGGCCAGCGACTGGATTGTATCCAGGACCTCGGGATCTGTAGTGAACTCACCGAGCAGGTTTGGCTTACCCGTGCCGTGATAGTCGCTGGATCCGGTCACCAGCAGAGAGTTCTCCGCTGCCAGGCCGCGAAGCCAGGCCCGGCCGTCCTCCGGATTATCACGGTGGTTAACTTCCACACCCAGGAGGCCGGCGTCGATCATGTCGTGGAACGTCGATTCGCCCACCACGCGCCCCCGCGAGGAGGCCACCGGATGAGCGAAGACCGGCACTCCCCCGGCCTGCCGGATCAGTTCGACGGCGCGGGCCGGGTCCGGGGCATAGTGGGCAACAAAGTAGCGTGAACGCGCGGTGAGGATGCCGGAGAACGCGGCGGAGCGGTTGGGCACCACACCCGCCGTGACCAGAGCGTCGGCAATGTGCGGCCGACCTATGGTTGCCCCGGGGGCAACATGCTCCTGCACCAGGTCCCAGCTGATGGGAAAGTCCTCGGCCAGCCGCTGGACCATCATTTCCGCCCGAGAAACCCGCGCCGTCCTGGATTTGCCGATCTCGGCCAGCAGTTCCGGATGGGACGGGTCATGGAGATAGGAGAGGACATGCACGCTGATCCCCTCGCTGCTCCGGCAGGAAACCTCCATTCCCGGCACCAGAGTCAGCCCCAATTCCCGAGCGGTCTCTGCGGCTTCCCGCCACCCGGCTGTGGAGTCATGGTCGGTCAGGGCCACGGCGTCCAGCCCGGCTGCCTTGGCGGAGCGCATCACCTCCGCCGGTGGCTGGGTTCCGTCGGAGACTGTTGAGTGCGTGTGCAGGTCGATTCTCACCCCCTCAATCTACTTGCTTCAGCACTGCCTGCGGACTGGCGGCACGGGTAGAACAAATTCAGCATGATTGGCCGCCCCGTCCGCGCAGTGAGACCATGGAAGGGTGACTACTGATGCGAATTCATTGACCTCCGAAGACACGTCGGGAATCGGGGAGCTGTCCGAAGGGCAGCCCCTGGATGACCGCGTAAACAACCGCTCGCAGAAACCGTCCAACGCGGCCTACAAAGCCTTTATGGCTTCGGGCTGGGCCGACGACGACGCCGAGCTCCCCGCCCGCTCCGAAGTTGCCCCGTACGCTGCCAAGCGCCGGCGGGCCCTGTCCGAGCGGTTCCCGGGCGAACGCCTCGTGATCCCCGCCGGACCGCTCAAGGTGCGCTCCAATGACACTGATTACCGGTACCGGCCGCACTCCGGCTTTGCGCACCTGACCGGCCTTGGCCTGGACCGGGAACCCGACGCCATCCTCGTCATGGAGCCGGTAGAGCCTGGAACCGGCGACGACGGCGGCAACCACACCACCGTGCTCTACTTCCGTCCCCTGGCCGGAACAGACAGCGAAGAGTTCTACTCCAACGCCCGCTACGGCGCCTTCTGGATTGGCTCACGCCTGGGTCTGGAGCAGGTCAGCGCACTGCTGGACCTGCCCACCCGCCACCTGGACGAGGCGGAAACCGCCATCACCTCCAACGTGGGCGACCCGCAGTTCGGCGGCATCTCCGTCCGCCTGCTGCGCAAGGTGGACGAAATGGTGGATGCGCTGGTGGACACCGTCCGCTACAACACTGCCAAGGACCCGGAAAATGTCGATCTCAGCGCGCTGGACGCCCTGGACGGCGAGCTCACCGAGGCCCTGTCCGAACTGCGTCTGATCAAGGACGCCTGGGAAGTGAAGCAGATGGAGGCGGCGGTTGCCGCCACCGTCAACGGCTTCACCGAAGTCATCAAGGAACTGCCCCGCGCCATTTCCCACCCTCGCGGGGAACGCGTTGTTGAAGGCGCGTTCTTTGCCCGAGCACGGGAAGAGGGCAACGACCTCGGCTACGACACCATCGCAGCCGCCGGCAACAACGCCACCGTGCTGCACTGGATCCGGAACAACGGGACCGTCAACGCCGGCGAACTGCTGCTCCTGGACGCCGGCGTGGAGGCAGACAGCCTGTACACCGCAGACGTCACCCGCACGGTGCCGGTCAACGGCACCTACTCCCCGATCCAGCGCAAGATCTATCAGGCGGTCCTTGACGCAGCCGATGCAGGCTTTGCCGTTGCCAAGCCGGGCGCGAAGTTCCGCGATGTCCATGAGGCTGCCGTACGGGTTCTGGCCGAGCGGCTGGCCGGCTGGGGTCTGCTGCCGGTGTCCCTGGAGGAAGCACTCTCAGACAACGGCCAGCAGCACCGCCGCTGGATGCCGCACGGCACCAGCCATCACCTGGGCCTGGATGTCCATGACTGCGCGCAGGCCCGCAAGGACCTGTACCTGGACGGCATCATCACCGAGGGCATGGTCTTCACCATCGAACCGGGTCTTTACTTCAAGAACGAGGACTTGTCCGTCCCTGAGGAATACCGGGGCATCGGCGTGCGGATCGAGGATGACATCCTGATCACCGCCGACGGCGCGGTTAACCTCAGCGCAGCACTCCCGCGCAATCCGGATGATGTTGAAAACTGGATGGCCGGACTGTACGCCGCAGAGTAACTGCAGGCTGCCTTCAGTTGCCGGCGACGGCTGCTAACGCAAAGAGCAAAGGCTCCGCACCTCTTGGGGGCGGAGCCTTTGCTCTGTGTAAATCCGGTCTGGATCGTGGACCCGGTCTGGATCGTGTCAGGGGTTGAAGCCCCCGGTGATGAGCTACCGCTCGTCGCTGCTGTGGGTGCCTTCGCCGTCGCTGTTGCTGTCGCGGCGTTCCTGTCCCTCGCTGCCCGGCTGGCCGGCACCTGCGGGCGGAACTGCCTGCTGGCTGCCCTGTTCCTGGGGCCCGTTGTCCGGGCCTGATGCCTGCGGTGCGGGAGGAAGCCGGACGCCGTACTGCGGGCGGCCGTCCGGAAGGTCCGGGAACTGTCCGCGCGGCACGGTCCCCTGAGGTGTCTGCTCACCGGGACCGTTGGGTCCTGCGCTGTGTGAGCCGCCGGCCGGCTGCCCCGCTGGGTTCTGGTCCTGCCCCCGGCCCTGGTCCTGCCCTGCGCCTGCCGGCTGGTTTGACTGCCCGCCGGTGGCCGCTCCGTAGGGGTTGGCCCAGCTGGCCGGACGTTCCGGTGCGCTTCCCGCCGGCCCGCCCTGCTGCTGGCCCTGGTACGGCGGAGCACCCTGGTAGGGCGCAGTGCCCTGGTATGGTCCCTGCTGCGCGCCCTGGTACGGGGGGCGGTTCTGCGGAGGCTGCGGGTGGCCGTGCTGGCCAATCATCGGCAGCTGCTGCAGCAGGCGCCGGGCATCATTGGCGGCCTGCGGGGCCACGATCACGTCATAACTGGTGGCAATAACCTGGCTTGTGGAGGTGAAGTCCCGCCGGCCGCGCTGGAGGGCATAGGCAAGCACACCGAAGAGCAGCCAGAAGACCGCACCCAGCGCCATGGACGGGAGTAGCGAAATATAGCTCTCTCCGCCGGCGAAGAGCATCAGAGCGAGTCCTACGAACAACCCGAACCAGGCACCGGTGGCGGCCGAGGACAGCGCCACCTTGGGGTAGGAGAGCCTGCCGGTAACACGCTCCACCGATTTCAGTTCGCTGCCGATAATTGAGACCATCTGGACCGGAAACTTGCTGTCCGCCAGATAGTCCACCGCTTTTTGGGCATCCAGGTAGGCGGTATAGCGGCCCACCGTTTCGCCTTGGGGCAGGGCGCGGCCTTCATCACGTGGCGGCTTTGAACCGAAAAGGTTAGACATTCTTCCATTCTGTCCCACTTACCGCTTCCATGGTGGCTGTATCGCTCGAAGTGAACTCAGGCCGGTGCCGGGATACGGACCGGAGGCACGTTCCCGTCCGCCCGCGCTGCAGCAGCGCCCCGATACGGCGGAAGGGCCGGGCACCACGTAGCCTAAGAATGTGAGCAAAAATCCTACCCGCGTCTTCATCGCACGCCTGCTCGGCCTCGACGTTTTTGACCCCTTGGGTGACCGTCTGGGCCGCCTGCGTGACGCCGTCGTACTGGACCGCGGGCCGGGACGGCCTCCCCAGGCGGTAGGCATTGTGGTGGAGGTACCGGGCAAGAAACGCGTTTTTGTTCCGTTGACCCGCATTACCTCCATGGACCCGAGCCAGATCATCTGCACCGGACTGGTCAACCTGCGCCGTTTTGAACAGCGCGGCGCGGAGATGCTGGTGGTCGGGGAACTCTTTGACCGGCGGGTAAAGCTGCGCGACGGCAGCGGCGAAGCGACCATCGAAGACATTGCGATTGAACAGAACCGTGCAGGTGACTGGCATGTTTCCAACCTCTTCGTCCGCCGCAGCGGTGCGGAATCACGCCTGCGTCCCCTGCGCCGGCGCGGGGAACAGATGATTGTGGACTGGAAGGACATCATCCACTGGGATACCTCCGGACCCCAGGCGGCCACCTCCTTCGTGGCGCAGAACGATGACCTCAAAGCTGCGGATTTCGCCGACGCCCTGCATGAGATGAGCGGCAAGCGCCGCATTGAAGTGGCCAGCGAACTCCAGGACGAACGTCTCGCGGACGTCCTGCAGGAGCTGCCGGACGACGACCAGGTCCAAATCCTGCAGTCCCTGGATGTAGAGCGTGCAGCCGACGTCCTGGAGGAGATGGACCCCGACGATGCCGCTGATCTGCTCAACGAGCTGCCGGAGGAACAGAAGGAAGAACTCCTGCAGCTGATGGAACCGGAGGACGCGCGCGATGTCCGGCGCCTGCTGAACTACGAGGAGGACACCGCCGGTTCCCTGATGACGCCGGTCCCGGTGATCCTGCCGCCCGAGGCAACGGTCGCCGAGGCCCTGGCCCATGTGCGCCGCGAGGAGCTGACCCCTGCCTTGGCCTCCTCGATTTATGTGTGCCGGCCGCCGCTTGAGACACCCACGGGACGGTATCTCGGCGTCGTCCACATCCAGCAGCTGCTGCGCTCGGCTCCTCCCGAGGCGTTGGGAAATATCCTTGATACGGATTTGGAGCCGGTGAGGGACTACGCGAGTATCAGCGAAGTCTCCCGGATGCTGGCCACCTACAACCTCAATTCGCTCCCCGTCGTCAACGACGGCGGCCGTCTGGTGGGGGCGGTGACAGTGGACGACGTCCTGGACCACCTGCTCCCCGACGACTGGCGTGCCTCCGACGACGCACCCACTGACATGACGCAGGGAAGGACCCATGGCTGAAAAAGTAAAGTCGCAGACCACCGGCCTGGATACGCCCCGGACCGCCCGCACCCGGTGGCTTCCGCGCCTGTCTCCCAACCCGGACGCTTTTGGCCACGCCACCGAGAATTTTGCCCGGTTCATGGGCACCCCGCAGTTCCTGCTCTATATGACGGTGTTTTGTGCTGTCTGGCTGATCTGGAACACCTGGGGCCCGGAGCCGCTGCGCTTTGACGACATTGCCCTGGGTTTTACGCTGCTGACCCTCATGCTGTCCCTGCAGGCCTCCTACGCTGCACCGCTGCTGCTGCTGGCCCAGAACCGGCAGGATGACCGGGACCGGGTTTCCGTGCGGCAGGACCGTGAACGCGCAGAGCGGAACCTGATGGACACGGAGTACCTGACCCGGGAAATCGCCGAGCTGCGAATCGCCCTGCGTGAAGTGGCCACCCGTGATTACGTCCGCTCCGAACTCCGCAGCCTCCTCGAGGAACTGCTCGAAGCCAATCATGAAGCGTCCGACGACGCACCCGCCAGACGCAATCAGCGCCGTCGTGCTGACACCTCAGGGTCCAGCGCGGCGCCGGGAACTCTGCCCAAACTCAATCCCGGCGGAAGGGAAAACTAAGGCGTGGAATCACTGCACCACACAGCCGACCGCGCCCTTGCCGCTCTTGATGCGGTTCTGGACCCCGAGCTTCGGCGCCCCATCACCGAGCTGGGGATGGTCAGCGGCGTATCCGTGGACGACGACGGCGTTGCCACCGTGGGCGTTCTGCTCACCATTGCCGGCTGCCCGCTCCACCAGACCATCACGGCCGACGTCGAGCGCGTCCTGGCCGGGGTTGACGGCGTCACCGGCGTCCACGTGGATTTGGGCGTGATGACCGCTGACCAGCGGGCGGCGCTCAAGGAAAAGCTCCGCGGCCCCGGCGGAACCAAAGACATTCCCTTCAACCGTCCCGGTTCACTGACCCGTGTCTATGCTGTGGCCAGCGGCAAAGGCGGTGTGGGCAAATCCAGCGTCACGGTAAACCTCGCCGCCGCCATGGCCGCCGCCGGCCTGCGCGTGGGTATTGTCGACGCCGATGTGCACGGGTTCTCCGTTCCCGGACTGCTGGGCATCACGCAGCCGCCCACCCGAGTGGATGAGATGATCCTGCCGCCGGTGGCCTACGGCATCAAGACCATTTCCATCGGCATGTTCGTGGCGGGCAATGCACCGGTAGCCTGGCGCGGGCCCATGCTGCACCGCGCCCTGGAACAGTTCCTGACCGATGTCTACTTCGGAGATCTGGATGTCCTTTTCCTCGACCTGCCTCCGGGCACCGGAGACATCGCGATTTCCGTGGCGCAGCTTCTGCCGCAATCGGAAATCCTGGTGGTGACCACGCCCCAGGCGGCGGCGGCAGACGTAGCGGAACGGGCCGGAACGGTAGCGTCGCAAACAGGTCAAAGTGTTGCCGGAGTCATTGAGAACATGTCCTGGCTGCAGCTGCCCACGGGGGAACGGATGGAGCTGTTCGGCTCGGGCGGCGGAGAGATTGTTGCCAAACGGCTCAGCGATGCGCTCGGCAAGGAGATTCCCCTGCTGGGCAGCATCCCGCTCGATGTTGATCTTCGCACCGGTGGGGATTCAGGAGCACCTGTGGTGCTCTCGGAGGCAGCGCTGGTGGACGGTTCAGCGGGCGCTGAACTGCGCCGCATCGCTGCGTCCCTGGCCAAGCGCCCCCGGGGACTGTCCGGGCTGAAGCTGGGCGTTACCCCGCGGTAGTCTAGGTCGCTTCGGTGTCAAAGGGCGCACGTTCGCCCTTCTGCAGCCGCATCAGCGGCTTCACAGCGGGCGGTGCGGAAGGTGCGGCCGCGCTCTCGGCACCCGGCGACCGGGTGCTTCCCCGGGGAGCGGCCGGGGTTGGATGGGCGCTGACCGGTTTGACGGCATCTTCGAAGTCGTCCAGCAGGGCTTCTTTGATAATCCGGCGCGGATCGTACTGCCGCGGATCAAGCTTGCGCCAGTCCACCTCATCGATTTCCGGGCCTACCTCTTCGCGCAGCTGTTCCCTGGCTCCGGTGGCCATCCGCCGCACTTCACGAACAAGCCGTGCCAGCTGGGAGGCATATTCGGGGAGCCGCTCAGGCCCAAGCACCGCCACGGCAAGGATTGCCAGGACGAGCAGCTCATAGCCGTTGATTCCGATCACTTGTGAAGACTACCTTTTCTGCGGCGTTGCGGGCCACTTGAGGGCCGGCGTCGCTGAAAACCCCATCCGCCCGTCACCCCTGTCCTCCGGTGCCCGTCATGACCGACAATCCACGCTGGATTCGTTCCAGGACGCCCTGCGCCGTATCCGGGGCGCGCACCACCAGCCGGGAGGATTCCGTGAGGGAGATCTCGCTGACGGCTTCGTCCAGGATATCCCCGGGAGGCGCCGCGTCAACGGTGTACGTAACCCGGCGCGAAGCCAGCACCGCCTGATGGGGACGCTGCGGATGAACCCAAACCTGCGGGTGTCCCGGGTTCTGCTCCCGGAGGATAAATCCCTCCTCCGTCACGGGACGCCCGGTCACACCGTCCACCACAGCATCTTCGGAGTCTGGATGCGTCTCATAGACGGTAACGGTACTTCCCATGCCTTCCAGCGTCATGACAACCGCCGGCTGCCCGTCAACCCGTGCCGCTCTTGCTCCCGTCAGGGACATTCCCGCGGCAGTCAGCTCGGGGCAGACCCAGCCGCGGGCCCGCAATTGCGCAAGTTGTTCAGGAGCCAGCTGTTCCCTCTCGACTCCACCGGTCACGTCGCTCCACACGGCGGCCAGGCCCGGGGCCTTTTGCAGCGACGGGGCCTGAACATAGCCGCCCAGCAGATAGGCGGTGGAAAGAACCAGACCCACTGCAGCGGCAACCGCGCCCGTGGCCTTCAGCAGCTTATGCCTTCTGGGCCCGTTTGCCGACGGTTCCGGTTCAGCGGCATATCCACCGGAATTCCCGTCACCGGCAGACTGTGTGATGCGTTCAATACGCTCGCGCAAATCCGTGCTTGGCTCGGGAACTTTCAACGACCGCAGACGGCTCTGAAGCCGGCGTTGCCGGGCTGCTTCGGCACGGCACTCTGCACACCGTGAGAGGTGCGTCTGGACCGTCGCAGCACGGGCTGGACTTGCTTGGTTGGCCAGGTACTCCTGTAGAAGGCGTTTGGGATGTCGCATGGAGTCAGCTGGCGCCTGCCACACGTGGGAGCTTGAGCCGGGGACCGGTCCGGGCCCGGAGCTGGGGATTGCGATGCGCCAGCTTCTCTTTGAGCATTGTTCTGCCGCGGTGGATCCGCGAACGCACGGTGCCCAATTTGACCCCCAGGGCACGGGCTACCTCGTCATAAGAAAGGCCTTCGAGGTCACAGAGAACCACGGCGGCCCGGAAATCCGGGGGAAGTTCATCCAGTGCTCGGGCAATGTCCACGTCAAGATTGTTGAACTCGAAGCTGCGTTCAGGTCCGGGACCGTTGCTGGGTAGCCGACTTTCGGCTTCCTCGGTCATACCGTCAAACCTAATCCGGCTCTTTCGGCGTGCCTGATCAAGGAAAAGATTGGTGGTGATCCGGTGCAGCCATCCGTCAAGGGTGCCGGGCTGGAAGTTCTCCAGAGAACGGAAGACGCGCACGAACACTTCCTGGGTGAGGTCCTCGGCATCATGCCGGTTTCCGGTCAGGCGGTAGGCCAGCCGATACACTTTGGCTGAATGCGCCGTCACCACCTCTTCCCAGGTGGGCCGTACCCACTCGGACTCAGCCGGGCCGCCGGCTGCCGCTGAGGACGTTGTCGTCAAGGTCGTCCTCCTTCCCTGAGGTAATGCCATCGCGCTCATGGCGAAACGAATCCCTTGGTGTGCGATCCTGCATAATAATGGTGCAGCATCAATCTGGGAATTCGCTGTTAGCACGACCCGGCGTCAGCGCACAAGGGCTGGAACGGCGGTACAGTCAGCGCCGCCGTACCCGTATGCCGGGGACGCAGCCGCTTGGCCTTAAGCTGGACTGAGCATGCCTCCCCTTCCAATGAAAGTGACACGAATGAGCGCCGACAAGCAGACCAGCTGGTCCTACACGGAGGGACTGCCCTTCGAGGATGAAGTGCTGCTGCGTGCGCGGGAGCGCTCATATGAACTGGGCGTCTCACCAATATCCACCGGGGTGGGAGCCGCCCTGACTGTCCTTTCTGCAGCTTCCAAGGCACAGACAGTGGTGGAAGTAGGAACCGGAGCCGGAGTCTCGGGTGTCTGTCTGCTGCGAGGTTTGGGCCGCCAGTCTGTCCTGACAACCATTGATTCCGATGTGGACCACCTTCGCGCAGCGAGGGAGGCGTACCGGGAAGCAGGCATTCCCGGGAACCGGACCCGCACCATCTCCGGACGGGCCGCCGAAGTTCTTCCCCGGCTCACAGACGGCGCCTATGACATGGTGTTCATCGACGCCGACAAGCCCTCTTTTCCGCTTTATGTGACGCAGGCCGTTCGCCTCCTCAAGCGCGGCGGCCTGTTGGTGGTCAATGATGCCCTGGACAACGGCAAAGTTTCCGACCCGGCCATCCGCGACGCGACCACCAACACCATGCGGAAGGTCGGGAAAGCGATTCGTGAAAATGAAGCCCTTGTCTCGTCGCTTCTACCCACCGGCGACGGCCTGTTGCTGGCGGTAAAAACCAACTAGCTGACCTGCGTTCGCTTTCCGCCTCTCCCTGCAACCTTGGGCTTCATCCGGCCAGCTCAGCTCTCATATTGCTGGTGGAGGAGGCGCGGTGGATCGGTAGACATGGCCCGTGGGCGTAGTGGTGATGACTGCGTGCCTGCCGGGATCGCCTCGTTTCGCCGAATGTGTTCGATCGGAGGCCGGGCCGTGGTGCAGGCCATCCGGCACATCATCCGACATATGGATGTTCGAGTGTTCCAGCCCGGTGCTTCCTTGGCCTGATTACAGGCCTCGCACAACCCCTGAATATTCTCCGCCGACGTCCGACCACCCTCCCGAAACGGAACAACATGGTCATAA
>NZ_JBEPPM010000018.1:0-98174 GCF_040547315.1 Arthrobacter sp. UYP6 | reverse complement strand
CCCCCCCCCCCCCCCACCCCCCCCCCCCCCCCCCCCCCCCCCCCCCCCCCCCCCCCCCCCCCCCCCCACCCCCCCCCCCCCCCCCCCCCCCCCCCCCCCCACCCCCCCCCCCCCCCCCCCGGGGGGGGGGGGGGGCCCCCGGGGCCCCCCCCCCTCCCTATTGCTTACCCTGCAGGCGGAGCTAGCCCCGGTGCGTCAGCTTGTTCCAACGAGCGCTCAGGCCCCACTTGGTGACGTTGGCCATTGCTTCAAAGACAATGTTTCCGCTCATCTTGGAAGCGCCAAACTCACGCTCCACGAACGTGATGGGGACTTCATGGATACGCAGGCCCAAGCGTGCCACACGGAAGGTCATGTCCACCTGGAAGCCATAGCCCACCGATTCCACGGCGCTGAGATCCAGCTTTTCCAGCGTGGTGCGGCGGAATGCGCGGAACCCTGCAGTGATGTCCCGGACTCCGATGCCGAGCATGAGGCGGGAGTAAGTGCTGCCGCCGCGGGACAGGATCTTGCGGTGGAGCGGCCAGTTGACCACGGAACCGCCCGGCACCCAGCGCGAGCCGATCACCAGATCGGCACCGTTCTCCGCGGCTTCCAGCAGCAGCGGCAGCTGCTCGGGCTTATGCGAGCCGTCCGCGTCCATCTCCACAAGGATGTCGTAGTCCCGCTCCAGGCCCCAGCGGAAGCCGGCAATGTAGGCTGCGCCGAGTCCTTCTTTTCCCTTGCGGTGCAGCACATGCACCTGCGGGTCTTTGGCAGCTATTTCATCCGCGTAGGCGCCGGTGCCGTCTGGGCTGTTATCGTCCGCGATCAGCACGTCCGAATCCGGAACCGCCAGGCGCAGCCGCTGCAGCGTCTTGGGCAGGGATTCAATCTCGTTGTAGGTCGGGATGATGGTCAGGACGCGCACGCAGAATGCCTTTCATTGGGGAGAGGCCGCGGGGACGCAGCCGGTGGGGTTCATACCCCGACAGGACTTCCCAGTATATGGGAGCCCCTGTGCTCTACCGCGCAGTGTCGTGTGCCGTGCCGGTCACATCACACTGCAGGGCACACCGGGCACACGTCGGGGCAGGTCCTTCCGCCTTCGGGCCAGAACCGGCCGAAACCGGAACTGTTTTCTACTGACGGCTGAACCTGCCCCTGGTGCGCACTTTGTACCGGCCCTGCACTTAGTATCCGCGGTGCAAAATACCTAGTGGTACTCCGCACCGGCATACACAGCGGTTTGCCGTGCTGGCTATTTCCCGGCACACGGCGGGCTCAGTTTCCTGAAGGCCCGCTGCGATTCCCCTAGCCTACGTGCTGGTGCGGATGTGTCAACAAGCCTCTGACTAGGCCTCTCATCTGTCAGCGCAGGTCAGACGGGCGTGCCGCCCCATCTTTATCTCCAGCGACGGTCAGAAACCTACTGCTCGGTAGAGTTCGCTGCCGTCGTGGACGGTCAGCAGGCAGCGCGGCTGATGAGCCGTGTCGAGGGCGGGAAGCAGCGGAGTCCCTGCCCGGGGATCGGTGCTCCACGCAGCCCCCTTCGCCTCAGGCGTCTGGACCATCAGTTCTTCGACCTCCCACACCGCGTAGGACGCCGGCGCTCCCGGTGCCAGCTGGCCCAGCATAAAGTTCCCCGAACTTGCCGCACGCCATCCGGCACGGGTGTGGCCAATGAAAGCCGCCCGTGCGGAAATCCGCTCCGCGGGATTCGAGTGGGACACTGCTGCGCGGACCGCGGCCCAGGGGTCCAGGGGCATTACTGGAGCGTCGGACCCCAGTGCCACCATGACCCCGGCCGACAACAGGGATGCCATGCGGTTCATGGAGCGGCTGCGGTCACCCAGCCGCTGCTCATAGAGGCCTCCGCTGGCACCCCAGACGGCGTCGAAGCCCGGCTGCATACTCGCCACCGCTCCATAGCGCACCAGCTCGGCAATGGCAGCGTCATCGGCCATCTCCACGTGTTCCAGGCGGTGGTGCGAGGCGCGGATCCGTTCCTCTCCCACGGCCTCGGCTGCAAGACGCAGTCCGGCAAGGACCGTATCCAGCCCGGCGTCGCCGATCACATGGAAACCGCCCTGGAGCCCGGCGCGGGTGGCAAGCTCCAGATGCCTTCCGGCCTGCTCAGGGGTCAGATACAGGGTGCCGGCGGTCTCGGGCGCATCCGCGTAGGGCGCGCGGAGGGCAGCAGTCCGGGCGCCAATGGAGCCATCCATGTTCAGGTCCCCGGCCAGCCCGCGGAGCCTGCCTTCAAAGGGCGCCGTAATCTCGGCCAGCTCCGTTTCAGACTCCACGAGCTGTCCCCAGTAAGGCAGCACTTGCGGCAGCGGATCTGTGCCAAGGGAACCTTCCAGACCCATAAGCTGGCGCAGGTCCTCGACGGGGGAAATGTGCGGGGCAGCCATTTCGGTCACGGCAATGATGCCCTGCGCGGCGGCATGCTTCAGCGCGGCCTGCTGGTAGCGGGAGCGCTGCACCAGGTCCAGGGAACGGGACGCTGTGCGTGCCAGGGTATGGGCGGCACGCACCACAAAACCGTTGTCCCAACCGTCATGCTCTGCAAGCTTCAGCTCTGCAGCGAGGGTCCCTGACACCACGGCACAGTGCACGTCAGTCCTGGCCAGATAGACGGGGCGGAACCCCGAGGCGGCGTCGAGTTCCGCTGCCGTGGGTACCCGGCGTTCGGGCCAGGAAGACTCGTCCCATCCGTAGCCCACAATGAGCCCGTCGGTTCCGGCGGCCGCCTTGGCCACCAGGTCCAGGAGCTCGGCCAGTGAGGCGGCCTCCGTGAGGTTCAGGGACGAGAGCGCAGCGCCGGTCTCGGTGATGTGGGCATGCGAGTCAACAAAACCGGGAGTGATGAGGGCACCCTGGAGGTCAACCACGGTCATTCTGGCATCCTGCAGCGACGTTGCGGCATGCTCCGAGCCAACCCACGCGATCGTGTCCCCCTCCACCAGCATTGCCGTGGCAAACGGATCTGCCGCACTGTAGACGGAACCATTGCGGTAAAGCGTCAGCTTGGAGCTGGTTGGAGTGGGGTTGGCGTTCAAGGACTCACCTGTTTTCTGTAGTGCTGGACGATACTGCCGCAGCCGGTCAGGGCACGGTTCGGGAAAGGACGCCGGCATCAGGGCCGGCGGGACAACGGACCGGGGTTACTCGCTGACTGCCGAATAGGCAACGACGCCGCGGCGGATCAGCCCAATGGCGTCGAGGCACCGCCGACGCAGTCCGCCGGGCAGATCCGGCACCTTGGCCAGCTGGTCCAGGAGGTCAATGACCTGTTTGGTCCACCGCACAAAGTCTCCGGCTGCCAGTTCGGTGCCGTTCAGGGCCAGCTGGAGGTGCTTGCCCTTGGCCCACTTGTACATGGGCCACACCAGGCCCAGCTCCGGCTCGCCGGTCTGCGGCAGCCGTTCGGACTCTTCAAGGTCGGTCAGCTCGGACCACTGCCGGATGATGATGTCCGTGGCCACCTCAAGGGAAACGCTGGGCAGCTTCGGTCGCAGTCCGCGTTCCTCTCGTTTCGCCTGGTACACCAGGACGGTGGCCAGCGCAGCCAGTTCGGCGGGATCGACGTCGTTGAAGGCACCGTTCTGCAGCGACAGAGCTATCAGCAGGTCCTTTTCTCCGTAGATACGGCGCAGCTTCTGGCCGCGCGGGGTCACGACCACCCGCCCGGCGTCGTCCGGGGCCACGTATCCGTAGCGGCCCAGGACGTCGCACACCCGGTCGAATGTCTTGGCGATGGTGTTGGTGCGCCCGCGGATCTGCGCCGCTAGAGTATCCGTCTCCCGGCGCAGCTTCCACCAGCGCTCCGCCCACCGCGCGTGGTTCTCCCGGTCGCTGCAGCCGTGGCAGGGGTGTGCGCGCATTTTCCGGCGCAACTCGGTGATCGCACGCTCCTGCCGGTCGCTGCCGCCAATATGCAGGGCGCCGCCACGCGCCGCAGCCGCCCGCGGGGGCCGGTGGTCGTGCAGGGCGTTGCGGACCGATGAGGCCAGGTCGCGGCGGTCCTTGGCGGCCCGGGAATTGAAGGACTTGGGGATCCGGATGTGCGAGACAGTCTCCACGGCACCATCCAGTTCGGAGGCGGTGATGCGGCGAATCTGCTTGTCTTCGGTCAGTACTGTGGTCTTCGCCTCTCTGCCGGGCTGGGCATCCTGCGGCAGCACCACTGCATAACCCGAATTGCGGCCGCCCGGAATGAGAATCACGTCCCCTTGGACCAGGCCATCCAATGAGGCGGCGACGGCGGAACGGCGGTCCCGTGCGTGCGATTTCGATGCCTGTGCCTCGAGGTCGGACAGTTCCCTGCGAAGTGCTGAATACTCGGTGAAATCCCCCAGATGGCAGGTCATGGCCTTTTCGTAGCCGGCCAGGGATTCCTCCCGCGACCGGACCTGCTTCGCCAGCCCAACCACCGAGCGGTCGGCCTGGAACTGGGCAAAAGAGGACTCCAGGATTTCCCGCGACCGCTCGCGGCCAAACTGGGCCATCAGGTTAATGCTCATGTTGTAGGTGGGACGGAAGCTGGAGTTCAGCGGATAGGTCCGCCGGGAGGCAAGTCCGGCAACAGCGGCAGGGTCGGTGCCTGGCTGCCACAGGACCACCGCATGCCCCTCGACGTCGATGCCGCGTCGTCCGGCGCGTCCGGTGAGCTGGGTGTACTCCCCCGCTGTGATGTCCACGTGGGCTTCGCCGTTGAACTTATCCAGCTTCTCCAGAACTACGGTGCGCGCCGGCATATTGATACCCAGGGCCAGGGTTTCCGTGGCGAAGACTGCGCGGACCAGGCCGGCGGTGAAGAGCCGTTCCACTACTTCCTTGAAGGTAGGCAGCATGCCGGCGTGGTGGGCTGCAAACCCGCGGATCAGTCCCTCACGCCAGGTCCAGAAGCCCAGCACCTCCAGGTCCTCCTCCGGAATATCCTGGCTGGCTTCATCAACAATGCGGGCAATGGCGGTGCGTTCGGATTCGCTGGTCAGCCAGAGGCCCGAGTCCACACACTGGCGCACGGCGCCGTCACAGCCGTTGCGCGAAAAAATGAAAGTGATGGCCGGAAGCAGGCCGCGCTTCTCCAGCTGGGCAATGACGGCCGGGCGGGATGCCTTCGGAATCCTGCTGATGGGCGGGCCGGAATGTCCGCGGCGGGAGGTGTCGCGGCGGCTGCTGTGCGAGGATCCGCGGGAGCCGCCCCAATGACCGCCGTGGCCGCGCTGGTTGATCCGCGATTCGGCGCGCGCCAGCTCCATGAGCTCAGGGTTCACCCGGTAGCGTTCCTGGACGCCGGCAGGCTGCGCCGGTTCCGCTGCTTCGTCAAAGGACACATCGGACTCGAAAAGGTCCATGATGTCCCGGCCCACCATGACGTGCTGCCACAGCGGCACGGGCCGGTGTTCGGACACCACCACGTCCGTGTCGCCCCGGACGGTGTCCAGCCACGCGCCAAACTCCTCAGCGTTGGAGACGGTGGCACTGAGGGAAACCAACTGCACGTCTGAGCGCAGGTGGATGATGACTTCCTCCCAGACTGCCCCGCGGAACCGGTCCGCCAGGTAGTGCACTTCATCCATCACTACGTAGCCCAGCTCGTCCAGGGTGGAGGAGTTCGAGTACAGCATGTTACGCAGGACTTCAGTGGTCATGACCACCACGTCCGCGTCCGGATTGATGCTGGTGTCTCCTGTGAGCAGACCCACCCGCTCGGATCCGTAGGAGGCGGACAGTTCAAGATACTTCTGGTTACTGAGGGCCTTGATGGGAGTTGTGTAAAACGCCTTCAGGCCGCGTTCCAGGGCCATGTAGACGGCAAACTCCCCCACCACCGTCTTCCCGGCCCCGGTCGGGGCGGCCACGAGGACGCCGCGGCCGGCTTCGACGGACCGGCAAGCCTCTGATTGGAAGGGATCAAGGTCAAAGCCCAGTTGCTGCTCAAAGACTGCCAGGTGGGTCTTGGAGTGCTCGGCACGTTCTTTCGCGGCCAGGTACCGCTCCGACGGGGAAGTCATCTTCCCAGCCTAGACTCTGTGGGGGCCGCACCGCGCCTTTGAGGGTGTTGCTCCGCCTTGGGCTGAACCCGAAGTGCTGCCCGCCGGGGCGCTGGCCCATCCGTTCCTTGCCGCCCGTTGCAGCGCCGGAGTTGCTACAGATTTTCGAGCGGCGTTGCCGAATTGGCGTTCTGGCTGACCGCAGCCTCCCGGGCGGCTTTCCTGCGGTCCCGGCGCTTATCGTTGAGCAGACATACTCCCACGGCCACACCGAAGAGCAGCAGCAGCGGGGCCGCCATGTAGAACATGGTGAGCGCGTCGCCGCCCGGTGCCGCCATGGCGGCGAACACACAAATCATGAAGAGGGTGATCCGCCAGTACTTGATGATCATTTTTCCCGGCAGGATTCCGATCATGTTCAGTCCCACCAGCACCACGGGAATCAGGAACGCGATGCCGAAGGCGAGCAGGAGACGGAGCACAAATGCCAGGTAAACGCTGGCGGTAATAACGTTGGCGCTGCCTTCCGGCGTAAAGCCGGTGAGTACGTCGATGGCACTGGGCAGAAGGATCCAGGCCAGTGCAACACCACCCAAAAACAGCGGCACCGATGCCGCCATGAACCCGAGGGCCATGCGACGTTCTTTCGTCTTCAGGCCGGGCGTGATGAAGGCCCACAACTGGTACAGCCAAACGGGGCAGGAAAGCAGCAGTCCGATGAACACGGACACCTGGATCATCTGGTCAAAGGGCGTTGCCACGCCCTCGAAGTTGATCGTGGCAAACCTGCCGTCCTGATTGCCTACGTCAAGGACCGGACGTGTCAGCGCATTGAAGACCGGCATGTACAGGAAGAAGCCCGCCACCGTTCCCAGGATCACGGCTATGCCGGCCTTGACCAGTCGGTTGCGGGCTTCCCGCAGGTGTTCCTTGAGGGCCATCCGCCCTTCAGGGTTGGATTTGCGCCCTTGGGTCAGCGCCACGGCCGTTACAGGCTGGTGGGCGGGTTACCCGCGGGGCGGTGGTCCGTTCCGGGGGTTCCCGGAGATGACGGAGGCGTCGGGTTCGCCGGAGTCCCGGTGGCCGACGGGTTATTGACGATGCGTCCCTCCACCGGGTCTTCATCAGTGGCTGCCGGCTTGTTTTCATCCTGCATCTGCCGCACCTCGGACTTGAAGATGCGCAGGGACTGTCCAACGCTGCGGGCGAGGCCGGGCAGCTTGGGAGCGCCGAAGAGCAGAAGAGCCAGAATGACCAGAATTACAATGTGCCAGCCTTGAATGCCGTTGAACATGCCGGTGTCCTTTCGTTTTGACACAGTCTACTTTAGAGATCTGGGAAGTCCCGCAGGGCCCGGGGTTGGCCGTTGGCCAGGCGTCGGTCGATCCGCCGCTCCCGGCGCCGGTCCTTCCGTGTCTCTTTTCCTTCTTCGTAGCGGGCCCTGACCAGGATGGGATCCTCGAAGATTCCGAGTTCCTGCTCCGGCGTTCCCGCCATGGGCCCAACCGTTGCCGGGACCGAAACACCCAGAGCGGATACAGCGCTCTCCGCTTCACGCAGAGCGGCCATCAGCTTGCGGAAGATCCGCCAGCCAACCAGGGCATAAAAGGCTGCAGCGGCGACAATAAGCGCCGCCCATATCAAAATCCAGGACCACCAAGGCATAGTTCCAGCATAGTGCGGGGAATGCGCAGGCCCGGCATCGCCCCTCCCATCGGGCAGAACCGGCAGTCCAAAGCGGCGGCGCAGCGCGTCAGCCCTGCTGCGCCTCCGGCGGATAGTTGGCCAGGGCCTCCCGCAGCCACTGCGCGGCTTCCGCGCGCACATCCGCCGGTTCGGCGACGGCGGCAGACCCGCCTTGGCGGGCCATGAAGCCCGGAATCCAACGGGTGTTTCCCACCCGCAGCTCCACGGCAATACGGCCACGGGACAGCTCGGCGCGGCGAACGGCGTCGTACGCGCTTTCCACCCAGCTGGCGGAAGGCTCGAGCACGAGAGTCACCAGGACATCCTCCGAGCCGGGCCGGAAAAGGCTGGAGGGAAAGGCAGCATCCGGGTCGGGCCCCTGCCAGGACGCCGGACCGGAATCAGTGACATCGTGGATGCGGTCCACCCGAAAGTTCCGCACCCCCTCGGAACGGTGGCACCAGGCTTCGAGGTACCAGCGGTCATCGACGGAGAAAAGCCTGCGCGGATCCACGGTGCGCTCCGTCACCTCGTCGCGGCTGGCCACCAGATACTTTAGGGTCAGCTGGCGGCGGCCGGTGACGGCTTGCTGCAGCGTATCCAGGACGCCGGAGTTTCCCCGGGGTTCCGCCAGCCGGGCTGCGACCGCGGCACCCACCCCGCTGGCTTCCCCGGCGGCTTCGCTGAGTTTCTCCAGCGCGCTGGCCAGCCCCGGCGCATTGCCGACACCCGGCAGGGAGGACAGCGTCTGTAGCCCCACAATCAGCGCGGCGGCTTCGTCCATTCCCAGCCGGACCGGCTCGGAGAGGTCTTCGGCATTGTCAATGTAAATCTGACCGTTCTCAAAGTTCACGTCCATCAGCCCGTTGGGATAGTGGCGGGGGCCGCTCACGAACAGCAGGTTCAGGTCGCTGGCCAGCTGGGCAACGCTCACGCCGAAGCGGCGTGCTGTCTGCTCCAGATCCGCTCCCTGGTTGCCCAGGACGTATGGCACCAGATCCAACAGACGCGTGAGGTGGCTCTGCGCGGCGGTGGAACTGGCCGCCGGCGCTTCACCCCGGCGGACCAGGCTAAATGCGGGCACGGGTTTGTCCTGCGCTTCATAGGCGCCCCGGAGCAGGTCGGCAACGGCCGAACGGTATTCCGGCGGGTGGACGGCAACGGCCCGGGGTCCCAGGGCAGCCGTGTCCGCGGCCAGGGCGTCCAGGTCCGGAACGGTGAGCGTCAGCTCCTCCCAGCCGGCGGCCTCTGCGGGAACCGGTGCCGCATCAGCGCGCAGCCGCAGTTCCGCTGCAGCGCCTTCCTGCACCCGCACCACCGCCGTGACCGGAGCAAAGACCTGGTCCAGGGAAGCCAGCGAGGCTTCAATGCTGAAGGCCTCCGGCAGCTCATAGCTGCCCTCGCCGAAGCTCACCGGCGTCGTCATCCGTGAGAGTCGGAAGAAACGCTCGGCCCGGCGGTCCGTGTCCCATCCCACGACGTACCAGTGGCCAAATCTGCTGCCCATGCCCCACGGTTGCAGGTGGCGCACGGTGCTGCGCCGCCGTCGGGCCGGTTTTGCGGCGCCCGAACCGGCGCTGCCGCTGCGGACAGCCGGACGGTAGCCGAAGGAAATGGGGGTGCGAGTGGTCGTGGCTTTCCAGACGGCCTCGAAATTGGGATCGTTGGTGCGGATGCGCGGCTGGAGGGGGCTGGCTGCGGCGTCCTCGGCTACTACGCCGCGGGCCTGGAGCTTGCGCAGGGCCCGTGCCGCCGCAGATCCCAGCGCGGCTTGTTCCCACATGCTGGCGGCCAGCGCCAGGACGGCCGACTCTTCAGGAGTGAAGCGCACTCCGGGCAGACGGTACTGATCCGCCCGGATGCGGTAGCGGCGAACCGAATTGTCCTGGTCATAGAGAGTTTCCTCACTGTAGGACTCCACGGGAATTCCCTGCTCGCGCAGGAAGGCCTTGTCCCGGTCGAAGAGCTTTTCCCGGGAAGCAGTGGTGGGTGCCTCTCCGTACAGCTCGATCTCTTCGAAAAGTTCGTGTTTTGTGAAACCCCTGCGGGTGGACAGCAGCGCAATCACAAGGTTCAGGAGGCGTTCGGTTCTGTTGGCGGACACGGAAGCCAATCTACCGCGCTCCGGCGCACGTGCGGACCGCCGGGGATGGCGGAAGCCGGGATTCCGGGCACGAAAAAGGCCGGCCCGCTACTGCGGGCCGGCCCTGGTTCGCGGGAGGTCCGGACTAGCGGACGCCCAGCAGATCAACCACGAAGATCAGCGATTCACCGGGGGCAACGGCCGAACCCGCGCCGCGGTCGCCGTACGCCATGTGTGCGGGAATCTCCAGCCGGCGTCGCCCGCCCACCTTCATACCCAGCAGGCCCTGGTCCCAGCCCTGGATAACCTGGCCGACTCCAACCTTGAAGTCCAGCGGGGTGCCGCGGTTCCACGATGCGTCGAACTCTTCGCCTGTGGAAAAAGCAACTCCGACGTAGTGGGTTGAAACGGTATTCCCGGCCTTGGCCTCCGGTCCGTCACCCACCACAAGGTCTTCGATCACGAGGTCCGTGGGGGCCTCGTGGTCCGGAAAATCGATTTCCGGCTTCTGTCGGTCATATTCACGCTTACCAAATGACATGGTGCTCCTCGCTGCGGCGGTTTCCCGCGTTGATGCTGTGTTCAGCTCTTACGCTACTTGACTTCCTGGATGTCCACGACAAACACCAGCGGACCGGACGGCTGCGCACTGTTTCCGGCGGGATCACCGTACGCCAGCTCGGTCGGAAGAACCAGCAGAACCTTGGAGCCGGCCTTCTGACCGTTCAGACCGTAGGTCCAGCCGGAAATAACGCCGTCAAGCGGGAATTCCGAGGCCTCGCCCCGGTCGTAGCTGGAATCGAAGGACGAGCCGTCGCGGAAACTGACGCCCAGGTAGTTTGCCTTGACGGTGCTGGTCTCTGTCAGGGCAGCGCCGTCGCCCTCTTCGAGGACCTTCACAATGAGTTTCCCGGGCTCTTCCGCGCCTTCGGGAATTTCCACTGCAGGAACGCCGTCTTCACCAAAGGTCACCTTGGGGAGCTTGCCTTCTTCGTCCAGGGCTGCCACGTCGTCCTGGCTCATCAGCAGGGTGCCGTCAGCATTGCGGGCAGCTGCCTCATCCTTGTCCAGCATCGGCACCGTGTCCTGGGCGCTCAGTACGTTAAGCACCATTACCTGAGTGGGCTGCTTCTCGGCGGTCTCTGAATCGGTCGCCTGCGCCTGCGCATCAGGATAGGCATAAGCGATCTGTGAGCCGACCTTGGCCCCAAGCAGGACCTCGTACAGGACCGGGTCTTGTTCCTTGAGCTGATCGTTGACCGGTAGGGCCGAGGCGCCCTGCGTGTACGTGTCGCCAAGGACGCTCGCGTCATCGGCGTTCAACGCCACGAACTTGAAGGTGATGCTCTGCCCTTCGGCAATCGTGTCGCCGTCGCCCGTATGCACGATCTTGGCGGCACTTTCCGTGATGTCCAGCGGGGCATCAAACTCCACCTCGGGAGCGGTCTCCTGGTCTTCGATCTTGACCTTCACGGAGTCAAAGACTCCGGCCTGGCCCGCAGACTTGCCCTCTTCCGCGCCGGAGCAGGCAGACAGGAAGAGCAGGGCGGACAAACTTATGGCTAATACTTTTCGCACACTACTTCTTTCAGTGGTGGACAGATGGGTCCGCAGTCAACCCGGTTCAGCCGGGTTCAGGGCGCGGACAGTTCCCTCAAGCGTATCGTTTCTGCCTGAGTGCTGCCTTAGCGGCAGCCGGGCACAGTGATAAGCGGGAAATCCGCCCGTAGCGGGCGCCTCTACAGTGTCGCCAGGAGGGCCTCCACCCGCTCGTCCACTGCGGCGAACGGGTCCTTGCACAGGACCGTCTGCTGCGCCCGGTCGTTGAGTTTAAGGTGAACCCAGTCCACCGTGAAATCACGGTTGGCTGCCTTGGCCCTGCGGACAAAATCCCCGCGCAGCTTCGCCCGGGTGCTCTGCGGCGGGACATCCACGGCCTCCTTGACGTGGCTGTCCTCAACCACCCGCGCCGTTTCTCCGCGGGACTGCAGCAGATAGAAGAGCCCGCGCCGCCGGGAAATGTCATGGTAGGTCAGGTCCAGCTGCGCCAGCCGTGGCGACGTCAGATCAAGGGAATTACGATCCGCATATCGGTCAACGAGCTTCTTCTTGATTGCCCAGTCAATTTCAGTGTCAATTCCCGAGGTGTCCTGGGACTCGATCGCATCCAAGGTGCGTTCCCACAAGTCAAGCACCCGGGGAACGTGGCGGTTGTGGGCGCCGTTGGCTGCCACAAAGTCCTGGACCCGGGCCAGATAGACACGCTGCAGCTCAAGTGCGGTCATGGTGGTGCCGTTGGCCAGCTTCAACGGCATTTGGCCCGTGAGATCGTGGGAGATCTCGCGGATGCTCCGGATGGGGTTCTCCAGCCGGAGGTCCCGAAGGATCCCACCCGCTTCAATGACGCGGAGCATCAGGTCCACGGAACCGACCTTGAGCAGCGTAGTGGTCTCGGACATGTTGGAGTCCCCGGCGATGACGTGCAGGCGTCGGTAATGCTCAGCGTCGGCGTGCGGTTCGTCGCGGGTGTTGATGATGGGACGTGACCGGGTGGTTGCGGAGGAGACGCCTTCCCAAATGTGGTCTGCCCGCTGGGAGAAGGCATAGAGGGATCCGGATTGGGTCTTCAGTACCTTGCCCGCACCAACCAGCAGCTGCCGGGTGACGAGGAATGGAATCAGGATGTCCGCCAGGCGGGAGAACTCCAGACGCCGGGGAATAAGGTAGTTTTCGTGGCTTCCGTAGGAGTTCCCGGCGGAATCAGTATTGTTCTTGAACAGGTAAACGCTGCCGTTGAATCCTTCAGCCCGCAAACGGTCCTCCGCCTCCTCAACGAGGTCGTCAAGAATCAGTTCGCCGGCGCGATCGTGGGCAACGAGCTGCGCCAGGTCATCGCATTCGGCGGTGGCGTATTCCGGATGGGACCCCACATCAAGGTACAAGCGGGAGCCATTGGTCAAAAAGACGTTGGAGGACCGGCCCCAGCTGACCACCTTCCGAAACAGGTAACGGGCCACTTCCTCGGGCGATAGGGGGCGGGAATCCGGGCCCGAATAGGCGATCCCGAACTCTGTTTCGATTCCAAAGATCCTGCGGTCCATCAGTCTCCCTCCGGGCCGGACAGCAAGCGGTCCAGCTCCACCGTATTGATCCTTCGGAACGCCCGCACCGTACCCCGGGACGACAGGGGGTTCCGGTCCAGGACTGCCACTTCCAGCAGACCGGCGCCCAGCTGTTGAGGCTCCGCCCGGGCACTATCGCCGGTGGTGCCGTAACCGGAGGAACCGTTGGCTGATGCCGGCTCTGCCGGAGCCCGGGTGGCGGACAGGGCGGCAACCGCAGTGCGGATGGCTTCGGGAAACCCGGTGTCCTGGTTCCAGCTTCGGGCCAGGGCCTCGTTGACCACGTCCGCCTGCCCGCCCATGACCACGTAGTTGCTTTCATCGGCGATCGAGCCGTCGAAGGTAAGGCGGTAAAGGTGGTCGGCGTAGGGCTCGGCCCCCACCTCGGCCACAGCCAGCTCCACCTCGAACGGTTTCCCCTCCGTTGTGAAGACGGAGCCAAGACTTTGCGCGTAGACGCTTGCCAGCCCGCGGGCTGAGACATCGTCGCGGGAGTAGGAGTATCCGCGGACATCGGCATAGCGGACACCGGCCTGGCGCAGGCTCTCGAACTCGTTGTACTTGCCGACGGCCGCAAACCCGATCCGGTCATAGATCTCGCCGAGTTTATGCAGCGACGGCGAGGGGTTCTCCGCCACCAGCGCGATGCCGTCCCGGCAGGTAAGAACCACAACGGAACGTCCCCTGGCGATGCCTTTCCGGGCAAAGTCCGCCCGGTCCTTCATCAGCTGTTCGGGGGACACATAGAATTGCTGCGTCATGGTCATCCCTCCAGTCCAGCTGCGGAACGGCGGTTGACCAGTTCCTGCGCCCTGATGTGCAGTTCACGCTCCGGGATCTCCCGGTTCCCGGCGCTATTGACCACGTAGACCACCGGCCACAGCTTGCGGACCAGGTCCGGTCCCCCGGTGGCGGAGTCGTCGTCGGCAGCGTCGTACAGCGCTTCGACGGCGACGGCTACGGCCTGCTCCTCGTCAAGTCCCGGCCGCCACAGTTTCTTGAGCGCTCCGCGGGCAAAGGCAGACCCGGAGCCCACGCTGTGGAATTCGTACTCCTCATAGCGGCCGCCTGTCACGTCGTAAGAGAACAGCCGGCCAAGATGGCGTTCCGTGTCGTAACCGGCAAACAGCGGAACCACCGCAAGCCCCTGCAGGGCCAACGGAAGGTTAGAGCGAACCATCGCCGCGAGCCGGTTGGACTTGCCGTCCAGGCTCATGGGGGTCCCCTCGATCTTGTCGTAGTGCTCCAGTTCAACCTGGAACAGCCGAATCATGTCGATCGCCAGTCCGGCGGTGCCGGCAATGCCCACCACCGAGTAGCTGTCCGCCGGAAAGACCTTCTTGATGTGTCGGCTGGCGATCAGGTTGCCCATGGTTGCCCGCCGGTCCCCGGCCATCAGAACTCCGCCGGCGTACGTCAGGGCAACAATGGTGGTGGCCTGCGGCGCCGCCGCCGATGCCGAACCGGCCGGGGCGGTGCCCAGCCGGCGGGACGAAGGCAGAAGCTGAGGGTGATGGCGGGCAAGATGGTCGCTGAAGGACGGTGGAGCTGCTCCGTTAACCGCTTCTGCGGGGTCCCAATGGGTCATCCGTTACTGTCCGCCCTTTTGAATGAAGCCCCGGACAAATTCCTCGGCATTGTTTTCCAGGACGCCGTCGATTTCATCCAGGAGGTCGTCCACGCCCTCGGTTTGTGCGGAGGCTCCGGCTTCGGGATCGGCTGTGGGAGGCGAGGTCTCCTCCAGCTCCTCCTCCTCGCTGTGGGCTCCGGTGTTCCTGCGGTCCTGGGTTGCCATGATGACTGCCTTCCTTGGCCGGCATTCGGCCCTGTGACGGGTCCTGACTGGTCCTGACCCGAACTGCTAGTGCCTATGGTGCCACGCTATGTTCGGGACCGGACAGGAGTCGGGTGACAAAATCCTCCGCATCGGTGGATACTTCGAATAACTCCTCGGTCAGGGCCCGTGTTCCCTTCAGCGGTTCACGGGTGGGAATCCGCTGCAGGCGTCGGTGCGAAGGCAGTTCGAAGATAATCGAGTCCCAGCTGGCACCGACCACCTGGTGGGGAAAGCGGCTGACACATCTGCCGCGGAAGTAGGCGCGGGTGTCATCCGGGGGCTCCGTTACGGCGCGCGCGATCTCCTGATCAGTGAGAATCCGTTCCATCTGTCCCCGCGCCGCCAGCCGGTAGTAGAGGCCCTTCTCAGGCCGCATGTCCGAATACTGCAGATCCACCAGGTGCAGGCGGGCATCAGACCAGGCCAAAGAATCGCGGTCCCGGTAGGCCTGCATCAGTTTCAGCTTGGCGACCCAGTCCACTGAGGCGGCCGCTTCCAGGGGGTCCCGTTTGAGCGTGCCAACCAGGGAGGTCCAGCGAGTGAGGATGTCCTCCGTTTCTGCGTCCGCTCCGCGGCTGCGGCAGTGCCTCGCCGCAGCCTCCAGGTAGATTTCCTGCAGGTCCAGCCCGGACACCATGCGGCCGTCCTTGAGTTCCACCAGCTGCTGCAGGGCGGGGTCGTGACTGATGGCCCGGAGGGAACCCACCGGATCCCGCAGTTCCACCTCCGGGGCGGTGCCCTCCTCGATCATGGACAACACAATGGACGTGGTGCCCACCTTGAGCAGCGCAGACACCTCGCTCAGGTTTGCGTCCCCGATGATGACGTGCAGCCGGCGGTATTTTTCCGCCACGGCGTGGGGCTCGTCGCGGGTATTGACGATGGGACGGCGGATGGTGGTTTCCAGCCCCACCTCCGCTTCAAAGAAATCGGCCCGCTGGCTCAGCTGGTAGCCCTGGCGCTGGTTGTTGGTTCCGATGCCCACCCGGCCGGAGCCTACAATCACCTGCCTGCTGACGAAGAACGGCACCAGTCCCCGTACCAGATCCGTAAACGGGACGCTGCGCGGCACGAGGTAGTTCTCGTGGGATCCGTACGATGCCCCCTTGCTGTCGGTGTTGTTCTTATAAAGATTCACCGGCGAAAAACCCGGGGCGGCGGCGATGTGCCGCATCGCCGCCAGTACGACGGCGTCCCCGGCTTTGTCCCACAGCACCGCATCGCGCGGTGTGGTGACTTCAGGTGAGGAATACTCTGGATGGGCGTGGTCCACGTAAAGCCGGGCACCATTGGAGAGCACCATGTTCATCAGCACAGGGTTGTCGCTGGTCTGCTCGCCGTAGAGGGCGGCCGGGCCGCCTCCCTCCAGGGCGATTTGCTCCGCGTCCAGTACCGGCGGTGCATCAGTCAGCTGGGTCGGGTCGGCTGCGGTGCGGGGCACGGCAAAGCCCCTGGCGTCATTCAGCGGTGCTTCGTCCGTGTAATCCCAGCGGGTTCCGGAAAAATTTCCCATGCCGCTGCGCCGCGAGGCGGCATAGGCGTTGATGATCTGGCTGGACAGGACGGTCGCGTTTGCTGCGGGCAGGGCCGGGGCGAGGACTCCGTACTCGGTCTCCGTACCCATGACACGGCGCACACTCACAGATACTGCCCGGGGTTGGCGGCGGTTTCGATGGTGCGTCCGGGTTCCTGCCCGGCCTTGCCCTGGATGATGGTGCGGATGTAGGTGATGCGCTCGCCCTTCTTGCCGGAAATACGTGCCCAATCGTCCGGGTTGGTGGTGTTGGGCATGTCCTCATGCTCGCGGAATTCATCCACTACCGCCCGCATCAGATGATCGATCCGCAGGCCCCGCTGATGCAGGGTCAACAGGTCCTTGATGGCGTACTTCTTGGCCCGGTCCACCACGTTCTGGATGACGGCCCCGGAGTTGAAGTCCTTGAAGTACAGCATCTCGGTGTCACCGTTGGCATAGGTGACTTCCAGGTATTCGTTGGACTTGTCCTCGGCGTACATCTTTTCCACGGTCCGGCGGATCATCTCCCGGACGGTCATCTGAGGGTCATAGCCGTTCTCCGCCAGGTCGTCGCGGTGCAGCGGCAGATCGGGAGTGAGGTATTTGGCAAAGATTTCCGCGGCACCCTCAGCGTCCGGGCGCAGGATTTTGATCTTCACGTCCAGCCGGCCCGGCCGCAGGATAGCCGGATCTATCATGTCCTCGCGGTTGGAGGCACCGATGACAATGACGTTCTCCAGCTTCTCGACGCCGTCGATTTCCGAGAGCAGCTGGGGAACAATGGTGGTTTCGACGTCCGAGGAAATGCCGGTGCCGCGGGTACGGAAGAGTGAGTCCATTTCGTCGAAGAAGACCACCACGGGGCTGCCGCCGGAGGCCTTTTCGCGGGCGCGGGCGAAGATGAGCCGGATGTGCCGCTCAGTCTCCCCCACGTACTTGTCCAGCAGCTCGGGGCCTTTGATGTTCAGGAAATAGCTGCGGGTTCCCAGGGATCCGGTCTGCTCCATGACCCGGGCGGCCAGCGAGTGGGCCACCGCCTTGGCGATCAGGGTCTTGCCGCAGCCGGGAGGGCCGTACAGCAGGATTCCTTTGGGCGCCTTGAGTCCGTGCTCCCGGTAAAGGTCAGGGTGCAGGAACGGCAGCTCCACGGCGTCCCTGATCTGCTCTATCTGGGGGCCCAGGCCGCCAATGTCCGAGTAGGAGATGTCCGGAACTTCTTCCAGGACCAGGTTCTCCACCTCGCTGCGCGGAACCTTCTCCAACGCATATCCGATCCGGGTGTCCACCGTAAGGGCGTCTCCCACCCGTACCTTCTCGGCTTCCAACGGACCGTTGAGGCGGACCACCCGCTCGTCGTCGGCACGGCCGATCACCAGGCACCGGTCCCGGCCAAGGAGTTCCTTCACAGTGAACAGTTCACCGCTGCGTTCGAAGCCCAGCGAGGCAACGGCAACCAGCGATTCGTTCAGGAGCACTTCCTGGCCCGGAACAATCTGGTGCATATCCAGCAGGGGGCTGACGGAAACACGGAGCTTCCGCCCCGACTGGATGATGTCCAGGCTGTCCTGCACGGACGCGGTTGTTGTCCTGCCCCGGCTGGCCGGGGACCGGTGGTTGACAGCGATCACCGTGGCGAAGCTGAAGGGCGTGGCGCCCTCCTTATCGAGGGCGTCCTTCAGACGGACAATCTCCGCCTTCGCCGTCTCCAGCATCGCCACCAAACGTGCATTGTTGTGGGTCAGGGCCGCTAACTGCCGGTCCACGTTCCGTAGCTTGTCCCGCAGCACGTTCACTTGCGGAGAATCTGTGCCCGGAACTCCCGAGCCGCGGATGTATTCGCGCGGATCTTCGGCCCCGGAATCGACGGTGTTCTCTGCTTCAGCCATGGTTGCGACCACCTTCACGTTGCGCAGGGTCTCTAGCTTCGACGATAACCCAGCAACGCGGCCAATACACCGGATGCAACCTCTTGTGTTTGCCGGATCGGCACTTATCCACCGACCCGATTGCGGCTAGGGGTTTTCCGGCGTAACGTCCTGATCCGCGTTGTACTTTTCTGCGTTTTCCAGTGCACCGCGCTGCACCTTGGAGCTGGCATCGCGGGCGGCACGACGTAGCTTATGCGCTGACACTTCGCGCTCCCCCACGGCTGCCGGAGTCCAGGCGTTGAGGTCCTCCTCGCTGAAATTGGTCTTCGAGGCACGCCGCTTGGGCACCAGGCCGGTGGCACCTTCGGCCAGTCGGCGGGCGGTCAACAGGAAACCGGTGTGGGCCACCATGCGGTGGTCCGGGCGGACAGCCAGGCCCTCAAGATGCCAGCCGCGGACCATGGACTCCCAGCCGTCCGGCTCGGTAAACCGACCGTCGGCGCGGATGGCCTCAGCAGTGCGGGAGAGCTGGGTGACGGTCGCCACGTAGGAGATCCAGACGCCGCCGGGGGCCAGCACAGTAGCAACAGCATCGGTGCATTCCCAGGGCGCCAGCATGTCCAGGACCACCCGGTCCACGCTGCCCGGCTCTTCCGTGCGGACAACCTGTTCCTGGAAGTCGCCAAGAGTGATGTTCCAGGCGGGGTGAGGCCCGCCAAAGAAGGTCTCCACGTTACCCCGGGCGATGTCCGCGAATTCTTCGCGCCGCTCGAAGGAATGCAACGACCCATGATCCCCCACCGCACGAAGCAGCGAGATGCTCAGGGCTCCGGATCCAACGCCGGCTTCCACCACGCGTGCACCGGGATAGATATCTGCCATCGTGACAATCTGGCCGGCATCCTTCGGGTAAACGACGGCGGCACCGCGCGGCATCGAGAGCACAAAATCGGAGAGCAGGGGCCGCAGGACCTGGTACTGGTGGCCCGTCGTGTTTGCCACGATGGTGCCCTCAGGCTTTCCGATGATCGTCTCGTGCGGAAGGAACCCGCGGTGCGTGTGGAAGGCACCGCCCTCGGTCAGGGTGATCGTGTTGCGGCGGCCTTTTTCGTCGGTGAGCTGGACGCGCTCCCCCGGACGCAGCGGGCCCCGGCGGTGTTCGGCGCCGTGGGGAGCTGTAGCGGCAGTCTGGCCCGGAGTCTCCGAGTTCATGGGTAACGTTCCTTTGGATCGAGTGGAGCTGGTATTAAGGGAAAAGTCGGCTCCGGGAAAGGGATCCGGCCTTAGGATTTGGGCGGCCGGGGCCTTGCCGGCCTGGCCGAGATGGCGTCCAGGACAATGCCCTGGGTCAGAAGCCCCACCACAGCACCGTCGCGGTCAATCACCGCATACTCGCTGCCCTGAAGTTTAGCGAGATAGTCCACCAGTTCTGAACCTGCAGCGGCCACAGGGACGTAGGCACCGGGGGCCAGAGTCCGGGCCGCGGCGTCCACCGGGGTTAAGTCGGCAAGATGATCCGGGACCAGCGCCAGCGCGCCGGTGTCAGCAATGGCCCAGGGCTGGCCGGTGGGCGCGGTGATGACGAGAGCCGGATCGGCAGGAACTGCGAGCAGTTCCCTGGCGCTTGACACTGTGGACCCGGAGGGTACTGAGACTGCCGGCCGCATCAGGGCGGCGGCGGTGATTTGCGGAAGCCTGAGGCGCATGCGGGCATTCTGGATGCTGGCCCCGGCCCCCATCCAGAGGAATCCGGAAACAAGTGCGGTAAGCAGGATCACCTGCAGATCAGGGGCATTCCCCCTGAGATACGGGGGTATCACGACGGCGGCTGCAAGGGCGGCGGCGATGATGCGTCCGGCATAACCGGCCGCCACCGTGCCCTTGTCCTGGGAGCCGGTTGCCTTCCACACCGCTGATTCAACGATTCGGCCGCCGTCCAGGGGCAGTCCCGGAAGGATGTTGAAAATCGCCACCAGCAGGTTGGCCCAGACGAAAATCTCCGCGAGGAGAGTCGCCACGGGGTTCAGCGGGGCGCCGGCGAGCACAAGCCACCCCGCACCGGCAAGGACAAAGTTGGCCGCCGGCCCGGCCAGGGCCACCAGCAGGGAGCGTCCGGGGGTCGAATGGACAGCGCCGAACTGGGTGTGTCCGCCCCACAGCGTGAGGACGATTTTCGCCGTCGGCCAGCGGTATCCCCTGGCGGTCAGCGCGTGGGCGAGTTCGTGGACCAGTACCGATACCAGGAGCAGGAGCGCGTACCCCAAAGCCACGGCGTAAGCACCTGAACCAAGGTAGGGAAAGTTGCGCCGAACCAGCGGACCGAAGAACACCACAATGAACGCGGCGATAATGAACCAGGAATACGCCAGATAGATGGGTACCCCGGCGATCCGGCCCAGTGGTATCCCGTCGCGGACCGGTGCCGGGGTTCCGGCGCCCGGGCCTGCACTCAACGCGAGGCTCCGGCTGACGCGGCGGAGACCAGAAAGGTCAGATCCGCAGCGGTCCTTCCGGCCAGGGTATCCCAGTCGTGCCTGCCTTCATCCGGGGGCAGCGGGAGGAAATGCGGCACAGCTAGGGTCACCAGACCGGCCGCCCGGGCCGAAGTGACCCCGGGAAAGGAATCCTCGATCGCTACAACCCGGTCCTTGGACAGATCCGGAACCAGCTCCGAGAGCCGGTCAAACGCCAGCTGGTAGGGCTCGGGATGGGGCTTGCCCTGCCGGACCATGTCTCCGGTGACCACGAAAGTGAAGGTTCCGGCCGGCAGCTGGCCGCAGACTTCCTTGGCAAGCACAGGTTCGGACATGGTGACCATGACGCAGGGAACACCGGTTTCGCCCAATTCGGCGAGCAGCTCGCGTGCTCCGGGACGCCAGGGAACCTGGATGCGGACCTTGGCCGTTACTTCGCCGATCAGCCGATCAATAATTTCCCGGACCGTCAGGGGCACGCCCGCGTTCTGCAGCAGGCCGGCACCATGGGTCAGGGCCTGGCCCACCATGGCCTCGGCGTCGGAATCAGTCCACGTGCCGCCGTAGCTGCGCACCAGGTCTTTCTCCGCCTGAATCCAGTATGGTTCCGTGTCCACGATCGTTCCGTCCATGTCCCACAACACCGCTTGAAGCGGGCCGGGTGCTGGGCAGATCTGCTGGGCATTCGGGACAGAAGAAGACATGTGTTCCAGTCTACTGGGCAGCGGCGCCCGGGTTTGCTTTGCTCTGAGCATAGGGCTGCCCGCGGTCCTGACAACTCCGCGTGCTGGACATAGGGTGAATCTGTGAGCAATACCGACGAAACCCCTCCAGTGGGCCTCCAGGATTTTTTTGGCGCTTCCTCCGAGCGCACCACTGTCATGCTGGCGGCCTTTGAAGGCTGGAACGACGCCGGCGAAGCGGCCAGCGACGCGATCAAATTCCTGAGCATGTTTTGGGAAAGCGAGAAAATCGCCAGCCTGAACGCGGATGAATACTACGATTTCCAGTTCACCCGCCCGGTCATTGAACGGCTGGCGTCGGGAGAGAAGCGCATCAAGTGGCCCACCACCCGTATTTCCCGCGCCGAGGTCCCCCACAGCAACCTGGATGTGATCTTTGTATCCGGAGTTGAACCCTCCTATAAATGGCGCGCGTACACCGCCGAGCTGATTGCGCTGGCCAAGGAACTGGAAGTGGACTGTATTGTCCTCGCCGGCGCACTGCTGGCCGATGTGCCGCACACCCGCCCTATTCCCGTGACAGCAACCTGCGAGGACAGCGATCTGCGCGAGGAACTGAAGGTGGAGTCCTCACATTATGAGGGTCCCATCGGCATTGTGGGGGTGCTGGCGGAGATGGCCGGTCTGGCCGATATTCCCACTGTTTCCCTGTGGGCGGCGGTGCCGCACTACGTGGGGCACTCCCCCTCTCCCAAGGCCCAGCTGTCCCTGCTGCACCGGATCGAGGAACTGCTCCAGGCACCGCTGGACACAGCGCTGCTCACGGATGAAGCCGATGCCTGGGAGCGCGGTGTTGATGAGCTCGCCACCGATGACCCCGAGATCGCCGCATACGTGCGCCAGCTTGAAGAAGCCAAGGACACGGCTGAGCTGCCTGAGGCCAGCGGAGAGTCGATAGCCCGCGAGTTTGAGCGCTACCTCAAACGCCGCCGACGCGACTAACCCGCCGGCGGCACGTGGTGCAGGATTCCGCGGATTAAAGCCTGATTCCCAGCAGGGCGTCGACCGCCAACGCTGCCAGGGCTGCGCCGTCGGCGTCCTGATCCGTGGCCGAGGTGCCCGCGGCGGGCTGTTCCGCAGCTGAGCGCGCCCAGGCGTCCACTGCCGCCAGTGCGGCCGGCGCATCAAGGTCATCGGCCAGGGCGGTGCGTACTTCGGCCAGCATCTGCTTCGCCTGGGACAGACCAGTCAGCGGCAGTGCGCGGCGCCAGCGGCAGAGGCGCTCTTCCGCGGAGGTCAGCTGCTCAGCGGTCCAGAACCAGTCGGTGCGGTAGTGGTGGCTGAGCAGGACGGCGCGGATGGCGGCCGGGTCGGTGCCCTGGCTGCGCAGCGCGGAGACCAGGACCAGATTGCCGAGGGACTTGCTCATCTTCTCACCGTCCAGTCCAACCATCCCGGCGTGGGCGTAATGGCGCGCCAGCGGAGTCCCGCTGCAGGCGTAGGCGTGCCCCGCGCTCATTTCATGGTGCGGAAAGACCAGGTCCGAGCCGCCGGCCTGGACCGTAAACGGAGCCGGCAGGAAGCGCTGGGCGATCACCGAACATTCGATGTGCCACCCCGGTCGGCCCGCCCCCAGGGACGCCCCGTCCCAGAACGGCTCACCGGTACGCTGAACGCGCCACAGCAGCGGATCCAGTGCATTGCGCTTGCCCGGACGCTGCGGATCTCCGCCCCGTTCGGCGAACACCGGCAGCATCTGTTCGGGGCTCAGCCCGGAAACGCTGCCAAGCCGCCAGGCATCGGCATCCTCCGGATCAAGCTCGGCGGCCGCATCAACGGAAAAGTAAACGTCGCCGTCGGGCTCGGAGCCCTCCCCCGGAACCCGGTACGCAATGCCGCGGCGCAGGAGATCCTCCACCACGGGCACAATCCATTCAACGGATTCCACTGCGCCGATGTAGTGATCCGGAGCGAGGACGTTGAGGGCTTCCATGTCGTCACGGAAAAGCTGGGTCTGTTCCAGGGCAAGCGTCCGCCAGTCCAGGCCTCTGGCATTGGCGCGTTCGAGCAGCGGATCGTCGACGTCCGTGACGTTCTGCACGTAGCGGACCGTGTTCCCGGCGTCCCGCCACTGCCGGTTCAACAGGTCAAAGGCCACATAGGTGGAGGCATGCCCCATGTGGGTGGCGTCATAGGGGGTGATTCCGCAGACGTAAATGCTCGCCTCACCGCCGGTTCGCACCGGAACGGTGCGGCGCCGGGCCGTGTCATAGAGAACCACATCAGGCGAGTTTCCGGGAAGGACGGGCAGGGGGGAGTTTTTCCACGCAATCACAGGCTCAACTCTACGTTCCGTTTTAGGCGCTCAGCACATCCAGGCCGAGCAGGATGTAGATCACGACGCCGAGAAGGATCCGGTACCAGACAAAAAGGCTGTAGCTGCGGCTGGAAATGTAGCGCAGGAACCAGCCAATGATGACAAACCCCACAACGAAGGCAACCAGGGTGGCACCGGCCGTCTCCAGGCCGCCGTAGACCATGGGTTCATCCTCGTTCAGCGACTTGAGCAGCTGGAAAATCCCACTGCCAAAGACCGCGGGAATCGCCAGGAGGAAGGCGTAGCGGGCTGCAGCCTCCCTGGTGTAGCCCATGAACAGGCCCGCAGTGATGGTTCCGCCGGAACGGCTGACCCCGGGGATCAGGGCCAGGGCCTGGGCAAGCCCGTAGAGGATCCCGTGCTTGTAGGTGAGCTGGTCCAGGCGGCGCTGCTGCTTCCCCACCGCGTCTGCAATGGCAAGGATGACGCCGAAGACAATCAGCATGGTGGCAACAACCCACAGACTGCGGAAGGTGCTTTCAATCTGGTCCTGGAAGAGCAGGCCAAGAATCACAATCGGCAGCGTGCCGATAATGATCAGCCAGCCCATGCGGGCGTCCGGATCATTGCGCGGCACACGCCCGCTCAGTGAGGCGAACCAGGCCTTCACAATCCGGACGATGTCCTTCCAGAAATAGACAGCCACAGCCGTCTCCGTGCCAAGCTGCGTAATGGCGGTGAAGGCCGCTCCCGGATCCTGGGCACCGGGCAGCAGCTCACCCACAATCCGCAGATGCGCGCTGGAGGAGATGGGAAGAAATTCAGTCAGGCCTTGAATGAGACCGAGGAAGAGCGCTTCAAACCAATTCACAAGGAATTACTCTAGGCCACCGGCGAAGACTCCCTGTGCGCCGGCTCAGGAGACGGGCCGTGACAGGGACTGCGCCATCGCTTCCGGCGCGGCGGCGCTCAGGGGTTTTCTAGGACCCCGGCTGCATACCCGAGGAAGGCTCACTGGCCCCCTCGCCGTTGTCCTCGAATCCGACGTCGAACTCGTCATCATCGTCTTCGTAGATCTCCAGCGGGGTGACCTCGCCGTAGGCGTCATAGAGGACTTCTTCGTAAACCTCAAAGGCATCCGCAACGGCCAGATACGCCGCTTCCACCATCGGGTCCTTGTCCCCGCGGCGCTGCGAGGACGCCGTCAAGTGCTCTTCAAGTGCGGCCACAAGGGATTGGAGCGCCACGTGCGGATCTATGCTCATGCCCTAGACGTTAGCGGTAAAGTGAGCAAAATTGGAGGGAAATGCGAGAACAAATTCTTCGGCCAGGCGTGCGCCGGCCAGACGAAAACGTCCGGGACTACGAGTACCTGGTGGTATCTGTGAACCCCTCAGATTCAATCTCCGAGGCCCGCAGGATCATCACCGAACACGCTGAATACGGCAAGTGGGAGCTGCAGCGCAGCTGCATCTACCGCGGCGGAGCGCGCAGGTTCTGGCTGCGCAGGCGCATCATGCGGGTCCGCCGCACTGCCTGATCCGGGACCCGGCGGCAACCGGCCGTATTTGTATCAGCCGGCCTGTTCCGGCAGCGGCCCCAGCCAGACGTTGGCAACCGAGGCGTGCACCGCGTCCTCGCTGGAGGGATGGAAGATCCCGGCGAGCACGTCGCGGTAGAGCCGTTCCAGTTCAGCCCCCTTGGAATAGCTCCGGCCGCCGGCCACCCGCACCGCGGTTTCCACGACGGCACGCGCAGTTTCAGTGGTCCGGTACTTTAGTGCGGACAGCCGCGGAAACCACAGGCTGCCGTGGTCCGCGCCCTCTTCCAGGTCGCGGGCTATGGCTTCGAGCTGCGGATGGATCCCGTCCATCCGGATGGCCGCATCGGCGACCTTCCAGCGCGTGTGGGGATCGTGGGCGCCGCTGCCGCCGGCCGCCGTCGTACGCTGTTGCGCCGCCTGAACCGCCAGCTCGACGGCGCGGTCCCCCACCCCCGTGTACACGGCCGAGAGCAGGGTTTCGAAGAGCGCAAAGATGCCGAACACAAAGGCATCGGAGTGCGGGCCCACCGGAGTTTTGCGGACCAGCTGGCCGGCCGAGAGGACAGCATGGTCCAGGACGGTGGTGCAGGACTGGCTGGCCCTCATGCCCATGGTGTTCCAGTCATCCTTGCTGGTGATCCCTGCGGTCCCCCGCGGCGCGAAGCCAAAGACCAGCCGCGGTTCGTCGGGCTCGGAATCGTCGCGTCCAAAAATCCCCAGCCGGGTCCACGCCGGAGAAAGGCTGGTGAAGATCTTTGTGCCGGTGAACGCATAGGAGCCGTTTCCCTGCGGCACTGCCGCCGTCTTCGAATCAAAGAGCACGGCGGGATTGCCCGGTTCCGAAACGCCGAAGGCGTACACCTCGCCCTTAACTGCGTCGTTGAGGATGAAATCCAGGGAATGATCTCCGCGCAGTGCCAGCAGGTGGGCCACCCCGCACCAGACGTGGTGCATGTTGATGGCCAATGCGGTGGCGGGCGCGGCCATGGCCAGCAGGCGCTGGGCCTGGACCACCTGCAAAATGGTGAAACCGGCGCCGCCCGCTGCCTGCGGGGCGAACATGGCCAGGTAACCTGCGCTGCGCAGGTCCTCCAGATCTTCAGTGAAGAAGCGGTTGTCGCGGTCGTAGCCTGCAGCCCGTCCGCGCAGGCGTTCCAGGAGTTCGGAGGAGAGGATGTCGGTGACGTTCATGCGGCGGTCTTTCCTTGTGCAGGTCTTTTGAGGCTGGGATAACTTCAGGTTTTAGTAACCGGTCAGCAGGCGGGAAAGGACCCGGGTGCCGAATTTCAGGGAATCAACAGGAACCCGCTCGTCCACGCCGTGGAACATCCCGGTAAAGTCCAGGTCCTCGGGGAGCCGCAGCGGGGCAAACCCGTACCCGGTGATCCCGAGCCGGCTCAGCGACTTGTTGTCGGTGCCGCCGGAGAGCGTGTACGGCAGCACCGGTGCGCCGGGGTCCTCCGCCTGGAGCGCGCCGATCATGGAATCCACGAGGTTCCCCTTGAAGGGAACTTCCAGGGACACATCCTTGTGCTCATAGCTCACATCGATTCCAGGGCCGGCCAGGTCCTTGATGATGGCAAGGACCTGTTCCTCCTGTCCGGGGAGGGTACGCACATCGATCAGTGCCTCGGCGGTCCCCGGAATGACGTTGTGCTTGTAGCCGGCCTTCAGCACCGAGGGGTTGGAGGTGTTCTGCAGGGTGGCGCCCACAAATCGGGCCACGGTGCCCAGCTCCGACAGCAGGCGCTCGGGGTTCTGCGGGTCGAATTCGACGCCGGTGAGCTCGGTGACCCCGTCCAGGAAGGCACGGGTGGTGTCGGTGAGTTCGATCGGCCACGGGTGTTCGCCGATGGTGGCGACTGCGCGGGCCAGCCGGGTGACGGCGTTGTTGGTGTTGATCTGGGAGCCGTGTCCGGCCCGGCCGTGGGCAACCAGACGCAGCCAGGAAATTCCCTTTTCCGCGGTCTGCAGAAGGTAGGTGCGTTTGCCGCCGATGGTGGCGGAAAAACCTCCCACCTCCGAGATGGCTTCGGTGGCGCCGTCGAACAGTTCACGGCGGTTCTCCACCGCCCAGCCGGCACCGTGTTCGCCGCCGGCTTCCTCGTCTGCGAAGAAAGCAAAAATGAGGTCCCGGCGGGGTTTGGTACCGGTGCGCGCCATGTCGCGCAGCACCGACAGGATCATGGCATCCATGTCCTTCATATCCACGGCGCCGCGCCCCCAGATCAGACCGTCGCGTTCCTCGCCGCTGAACGGATCCACGGACCAGTCCTGCTTCTGGGCGGGCACCACGTCCAGGTGGCCGTGCACCACAAGAGCTGGAAGGGAGGAATCGCTGCCTTCCATTCGGGTGACCACCGACGCGCGGCCGGGAGCAGATTCAAAGAGATCGGCCTGCAGGCCGGCTTCCTCAATGAGCCCGGCCGTGTACTCGGCGGCCGCGCGCTCCCCCGGCCCGGATCCATCGCCGAAGTTGGAGGTGTCAAACCGGATGAGGTCCTGGCAGATCCGGGTGACTTCATCTTCGGCAGTTCGCTGGGGCGCGGTGGGCACAGACGCAGTGGACTTAGACATAGTTCTCCTTCGAAGTTATTGCTGCCAGCCTAGCCACCGGAGTGCTGACCAGCACCGATTTACGGTTCCGACCAAAACCGTGTTAGAGTTTTTCCCGTTGCTTCCGCAGCTTTTGAACGACTAAAGAGCTTGCGGCGAACACCCAAGCGCGGGTGGCGGAATGGCAGACGCGCTAGCTTGAGGTGCTAGTCCTCTAACGAGGGTGGGGGTTCAAGTCCCCCTCCGCGCACAATATCTACCCCTCGGAATCCCTGGATTCCGAGGGGTATTTTTGTATCCGGCCCCTGCGCAGGCTCCGGAGCGATCCTCTCTGGTCCGTCCGGCAGCAGAAAATGCCTCCTTCCCTTCAGGCCGGGCACAGGGCTGCCTAGACTACCTCCAGATAGAAGGAGGAGCCCATGGCAGCGGATCCAGCGGGAATTGGTCCAGCCGGACCAGTCTTCCCACGCAGCGCCGTGATCCTGGTCATGCTGGGTTGTGCAGCGCTTGCCGCCTTTGGTCTGGCCGCGATCAGCGCCATCTTCACCCCGGCTTTCCTGGCGTTCGTCCTGACGCTGTGCGTGCATCCGCTGCGGCAGTGGCTCCAGCACCACGGAATTCCGCGGGGGATCGCGACGGGGTCCAGCATCGCTGCAGTGTTTGTGCTGCTGGCCGGTTTTGCCGGCGCCCTTATCGCGGCCCTCGCACAGTTCTCCGCGCTGCTGCCGCAGTTCGCGCCCCAGATCACGCAGGCCGGCGCTTCCATCTCCGGCTGGCTTACCGCGGCCGGGTTTGGTCCCGAGCAGGTGCAAGCCGTTGAGGCCGGGTTTAACCCGGGACGCATCATCGGATTTCTCGGTGGGCTCCTGGGTAGTATCACCAACCTGGCAGGCATCCTGGTGATAATCCTCACGCTGCTCATCCTCATGGCCTTGGACGGCTCGCGTGCACCGGCGCTGCTGTCCCACCTGAAAGTGCACCGTCCGGCTCTTGTCTCAGCCTTGGACGGTTTCGCCTCAGGAGTCCGGCGGTACATGGTTGCTACCACCGTCCTGGGACTGGCGCAGGGATTGTTCAATTGGCTGGTGCTGCTGATCCTCCACGTCCCCGGCGCCCTGCTTTGGGGGTTGCTGTCCTTTGTCTGCAGCTTCATTCCCAATGTGGGCTACTTCATAGCCCTTATTCCTCCGCTGTTTTTCGGCTTCCTCACCGGAGGCTGGCCCACGGTTGTTGCCGTGGTGGTTCTCTTTGGCGGAATCAATGCCGTAGTCCAATCCATAGTGCAGCCGAAGTTCATCGGCAACGCAGTGAACCTCAGCGAAACACTGACTTTTCTTTCGGTGCTTTTCTGGGCTGTGGTCCTGGGCCCGGTCGGCGCCATCCTGGCGGTGCCGCTCACACTGCTGGCCCGAACGCTTCTCTTGGACTCCGACCCCTCACTGAGCTGGTGGCGCCCAATGACGGACGACCGGAAAGACCTTGAACGGTTGCTGGAAGAGGAGGATGCAGCCATCCGTGCGCACCGCTCCCGCTCGGGGCGGCGCAGCAGGCGCAGGGTCCGGCGCGCGCGTCCCGGCGCTTCCCCCGCAACATGACGCCGTCCGGGCAGCCATGCTGACCCTGATCATGTCCCTGGCCTCATTTGCTGTTGCGGGCGCTGTGAGTTCGGTGCCGGTGAGCATCACCATCATGATCCTGCTCTCGCCAAGGCCCAGGCACGGCGCGCTGCCGTTCCTGTTCGGCAGCCTCGCCGGCTCCATCATTGTGGTGGGCCTGTCAGCGCTTGGGCTTCGGTTCCTTCCGGGGCGTCCACGTCTGGACCAGATTACGGTCCCGGCTTTTCTGGGCGTCCTGATCGGCGCCGGGCTCGCCGTCTATGCCGTGTATCTGTTCCGGCGGAAGCCGCCGGTGAGCGCGGGCAGGAGACTGGAAAATCTGCGGACCCGGTTTGACTCCGCCCGGGTCTGGCAGTTCGCGGCCTTGGGCGTGGGCCTGAATCTGCGTCCCAAAGCGATTCTCCTGGCGGTGGCTGCCGGCGGGCTGATCGGTGTTCGGAACCTGTCTCCGGTGGAGGCAACCCTGCTGGTCCTTGCCTATGCTGCGGTGGCCCAATCCGCCGTCGTCGGGCCCATTCTGGTGTGGCTGCGGTCCCCCGACCGGGCGCAGGACCAGCTCGCGGCGCTGCATGCCTGGATGCAGCGCAACGGGCGTACCGTCACCGCTGGCGTTGCGCTGGCCGTCGGTGTGTTTCTTGTGGGCTTCAACCTGCTGCAGCTGGATTAATGCGCGGCCCGGACCTTTTCATGACCATGGGCAACAATGGCGTAAATGATCAGCACGTCAACGGCTATGACAATCAGCGACCACCAGGGCTGCACCGGGACCAGCAGCAGCTGGACCACTGCACTGACCACGGCAAGAACTACGCCGGCCATGCGGGCCCAGGTTGCCGAAGCAAACAGTCCGAATGCCGTCACGATAAGGAGGGCTCCAATGAACAGGTTCCACCAGCCCCACCCGGTGGTGTCGAAGAGGAACAACGTCCCGTCCACCACCGTGTAGTAGACGTTGGAGCCGATCAGTGCCACAAGTGCCTGGACAACACTGAAAATGCCGTTGACGAGCAGGATGACGCCGGCAAAACGAACCCAATCGGTCGCGCCGGAGGATGCAACTGGCTGCTGGACAGTACTCATGATGCCGACCACTTTCGGTAGGACGCGCTGCGCCGGTACGGTGACCGGCTGCAGCTGTGTCGGGAAACGCGTACTGGTATCAATTGTCATCCCCGCCTCAGAAACTGGTCAATCGTTGACGCCTGTTGCCGCACCTCAGCGTTCGGTCCCGGCTTAGCGGAAACGGGCCGTAGCCGGCGCTCTGCCGTGTCAACAGGCGCCGGCCGCCGGTACGCTCTGAACATGGATGACAGCACGCTCATCAATGCGCTTCTCGTAGTGTTTTTTGTCCTGCTGGGGGGCGTCTTCGCCGGGACGGAAATGGCCCTGGTGTCGTTGCGGGAAAGCCAGATCAGCCGGATAGAGGCATCCGGACCCGGCGGCAGGAAAATCGCGGAGCTGGCCCGCAATCCAAACCTCTTCCTCTCCTCCATCCAGATCGGAGTCACGCTTTCGGGGTTTTTCTCCGCTGCCTACGGCGCCTCGGCGCTGGCGCCCGCGCTGACGCCCGCGCTGCGTGGACTCGGGTTTCCTTCCGCCGCGGCGAATGCAACCGCCTTCATTCTCCTCACCCTGGCCGTTGCCTACCTGTCCCTGGTCTTCGGTGAGCTGGTTCCCAAGCGTTTGGCCATGCAGAATGCAGAGCGTTTCACCAGGCTCCTTGCGCCTCCCCTGAACGTGTTCGCCGTGGTGATGCGCCCCGTCATCAAACTGCTGTCGGTGTCCACGGATGCCGTGGTCCGGCTGCTGGGCGGAGATCCGAACGTCAAAACCCCGCCGGTGTCGTCACAGGAGCTGTGGGACATGGTGGCTGCGAGTCCGGTCCTGGCCGAGGACAGCCGCCGGATCCTCTCGGATGTCTTCGGTGCCGGCAACCGACTCTTGCAGGAAGTGATGCGTCCGCGGCCCGAGGTTCAGTTCCTCGCAGCGGACCTCACGGTGGCGCAGGCGCGGACAGCTGTGCATCAACTGCCCTACTCCAGATACCCGGTGATCAGGGACTCCCCCGACGACGTCATCGGCTTTGTGCATGTCCGTGACCTGCTGCGGGGAGGCAGTGACCGGAACGGCGGCGGCGGACGCGATGGTGCGGGTGGCGAGCCGGCGCGGACTCTGGGAGACATTGCCCGCCCCATCCTCTTTCTTCCGGGCACTGCCGCGGTTGTCCCGTCGCTGTCCAGAATGCGCCGGGGCGGCAGCCACATTGCAGTGGTGGCGGACGAATACGGCGGAACGGACGGCATTGTGACGCTGGAGGATCTGGTAGAAGAACTGGTGGGCGAGATTTACGACGAGTATGACACCTCGCGGGAGCCCGAAGACCGGCACCGCCGGATACGTGGTGACCTGGTGGTTGACGGAGCCCTCATCCTGCAGGAATTTGAACGCCTCACCGGCATTTCCCTTCCGGAAGGACCGTATGAAACGGTTGGCGGATTCATTATGGAAAGGCTGGGGCGGATTGCCCGGCCCGGCGACGTGGTCCAGGCTCCGGGCGCTGAGCTTGAGGTTCTTAGCCTTCAGCGCCGCCGCATTGCCGGGGTACGGGTAATGTCCCGTCCGGGTGGCCCCGGCAAAGGGAGTCCCAAGCATCGAAACCCCGGGCCGGCATAAGCCTGCTTCGCTTACCAGCCGTGCCGTCGATTCCCGTAACATTGCTTTGCCGCTTCGCAGCGAAGAGAATACCGGACACGGGCCGCAGGCCCTTTTGCGGTCCCACCCGGACCGCATGAAAGATATCCAGAAAGCAGGAAAGCCGTTATGGCCGAAACACAGACCAACGCGGGCGAGCCCGAACTCAAGCGGGTGATGGGGACCAAACTCCTTCTACTCTTCATCGTCGGTGACATTCTTGGAACCGGTGTTTACGCCCTGACCGGCCAGGTTGCCGGCGAGATTGGCGGTGCCGCCTGGGCGCCCATCCTGGTGGCCTTCGCCGTCGCCACGATCACGGCCCTGTCCTATCTGGAGCTCGTGACCAAATTCCCGCAGGCTGCGGGGGCCGCGCTTTACGCGCACAAGGCCTTTGGAATCCATTTCCTGACCTTCATCGTCACGTTCGCTGTGCTCAGCTCCGGCATCACCTCGGCGTCAACGGCCGCGAAATTCCTGGCCGAGAACTTCATTGTGGGATTCAACCTGGAGTGGGGACAGACCGGGGTGACCTGGGTGGCGGTTATCTTCATGCTGATGCTTGCGGCGATTAACCTGCGCGGAGTGGGTGAGAGCATAAAGTTCAACGTGGTCCTCACGATTATTGAGCTCACCGGCCTGCTGATCGTCATCCTGATTGGTTTCTGGGCAATGGCGCAGGGCAATGTTGATTTCTCTCGTGTGATGGTCTTTGAAACTGAAGGGAACAAGAGTGTCTTCCTGGCGCTGACCGCGGCCACCTCGCTGGCATTCTTTTCCATGGTGGGCTTTGAAGACTCGGTGAATATGGCCGAGGAAACCCGGGACCCGGCAAAGATTTTTCCGAAGGTCATGCTGACGGGCCTGAGCATCACCTTGATTGTTTACCTGCTGGTGTCCATTGCGGCCGTAGCCATTGTCCCTGTGGGCCAGCTGTCCGCCAGCGCAACACCGCTGCTGGAGGTGGTCCGCGCCGGTGCGCCTAACCTCCCGGTGGACGTCATCTATCCGTTCCTGTCCATCTTCGCTGTGGCCAATACTGCTCTCATCAACATGCTGATGGCCAGCCGGCTGCTGTACGGCATGGCCAAACAGGATGTGCTCCCCCGCTCGCTCTCCAAGGTGCTTCCGGGCCGCCGCACACCGTGGGCTTCAATCCTGTTCACCACCGCGATCGCGGTGGGTCTGATCATCCTTGTCACCAACTTCATGGGTAAGGAAACTGTGACCGCGCTGGGCGGCACCACCGCCCTGCTGCTGCTGGCCGTGTTTACTGTGGTGAACATTGCCTGCCTGGTCCTGCGCCGCACTCCGCATGAAGGCAAGCACTTCCGTTCTCCCGGCTTCCTTCCCTACGTTGGCGTCTTCAGCTGCGCGTTCCTTCTGGGTCCCTGGGCGCAGGATCCGATCGAGTATCAGATCGCCGGACTGTTGCTGGTCCTGGGCCTGCTGCTGTGGGTCCTGACCTGGTTCTGGAACCGGGCCGTGCGCGCCAAGAAAACCCGGTTTACGGATGCCGAAGAACTCCGGGGCTAAAGCCTCCCACCCGTTTCCCTTTCCTATGTCAGGAGCACCATGAGTATCGTCGTCGGTTTTCTTCCCACTCCGGAGGGCGGAGCAGCCCTGGAGGCTGCCCGCCGGGAAGCCGCTGCCCAGTCCACCACCCTGGTGATCGTGAATGTGGGGTCCCCGCGCCACGGACTCCACCACCAGCAGCAGGAAGAAGCCAATCAGGCAGCGGTGGAGAACCTGGAAAAGGAGCTGCGCGCTGCGGGGACGGAGTTTGTGCTCATCCACCCGGTAGGAGACTATGATCCGGCCGAGGAGATCCTCAAGGCTGCCGAAGATCCGCAGGTTCAGCTGATTGTCCTGGGCCTGCGCCGCCGCACACCGGTGGGCAAGATGCTCCTGGGCAGCACGGCACAGCGGGTGCTGCTGCAGTCGGACTGCCCCGTCCTTGCGGTGAAGGCTAACTCCTAGCCTTCACCGCCGTCGTACCGCGTGCCCCCGCGGAAGAACATGCCTGTGGCCGGCACCCGATCGGATCGGGTGCCGGCCACAGCTGTGCCTGGAGTGGTACCGGGTCAGCGCTACGTAATGGAGGCGGAACCGCGGCGCTTGTTGAAGACGTCAAAGGCTACGGCGGCGAGCAGGACCAGACCCTTGATGAGCTGCTGGTACTCGGTGCCAACGCCCATGATGGACATGCCGTTGTTCAGGATGCCGATAATCAGGCCGCCGATAATGGCTCCGGTGACCCGCCCGATGCCGCCGGTGACGGCCGCCCCGCCAATGAAGACGGCGGCGATGGCATCCAGCTCAAACCCTTCGCCCGCTTTCGGGCTGGCCAGGTTCAGCTGCGCGGTGAACACGAGTCCCGCCAGTGCGGCCAGGACACCCATGTTGATGAACACGGTGAATGTGGTCCGCTTGGTGTTGATGCCCGAGAGCTCAGCAGCGTGCAGGTTTCCGCCCATGGCATAGATGTGGCGGCCCCACACGCTGCGGTTCATGACCGCCGAGTAGCCGACTGTGAGCACGCCCAGGATGACCAGCACAATGGGCGTTCCGCGGTAGCTGGCCAGCAGGTAGGTGATGAAGAGAATCAGCCCGGCGGTCAGAACCAGTTTGGCGGCGAACCAGAGCATCGGTTCATCCACCAGCTGGTGGCGGCGGCGGATCATCCGCTGGCGGATGCCCGAGCCCACCAGCGCGGCGGCCGAGAGCACGCCGATGATGACGGTCAGCGGCTCCAGGAAGGTGGTGCCGCCGCCCAGATCGGGAAGGAATCCGCTGCCCAGATCGCGGAACTGGTCCGGGAACGGTGAAATCTGCTTGTTCTGCAGCACAATCTGCGTCAAGCCGCGGAACGTCAGCATGCCGGCCAGGGTCACAATGAAGGCCGGTATGCCAAAGTACGCAATCCAGAAGCCCTGCCAGGCGCCGACGGCGGCTCCGAGGACCAGGCACAGAACCGCCGCCAGCCACCAGGGAAGTCCCCACTGGGTGATCATGACGCCGGCTGCGGCACCGGTGAACGCCACCACGGAGCCCACCGAGAGATCGATGTGCCCGGCAATGATGACAAGCACCATGCCCACGGCGAGGATCAGGATGTAACTGTTCTGGATAATCAGGTTGGAGACGTTGATCGGCGCCAGCGTGATCCCGTTGGTGGTGATCTGGAAGAAGATGATGATGGCGATCAGTGCGATGAACAGCCCCACCTGGCGCAGCTGCCCGGTCAGGTAGTTCAGGGCCGAGCCGACAATTCCCTGTGGCCGGTCCTTCGAGGCGGGAGCGCCGGTGGACGATCCCTGATCGGTGAGAGTGCTCATTGGCTTTCCTTCTCTGTCGCGGCGACAGGAGTCCTGGCGTCGCGGGTCATGTACTGCATGAGGTATTCGGCACTCGCCTTTTCGCGCGGGACATCAGCGGTGATGCGGCCCTCGGCGAGGGTATAGATGCGGTCGCAGATTCCCAGCAGTTCGGGCAACTCCGAGGAAATGACGATGATGGCCTTCCCCTGGTCTGCCAGCTCGTTAATGATGGTGTAAATCTCATACTTTGCCCCCACATCGATGCCTCGGGTGGGTTCGTCGAGGATCAGCACGTCCGGGTTGGTGTGGATCCATTTGGACAGCACCACTTTTTGCTGGTTTCCGCCGGAGAGTTTTCCGGTCAGTGCAGTGACCGAGGGCGCCTTGATGTTCATGCTGGTGCGGTACTTCTCCGCCATCAGGTGCTCCCGGTAGGGGTCCACCCAGCCGCGGACCGAGAGTTTATTCAGCCCTGACACGGAAATGTTGCGCTTGATGTCCTCGATCAGATTCAGCCCGTACCGTTTGCGGTCCTCGGTGGCATAGGCCAGTCCGTGGCGGATGGCCTGGCCCACGTTTTTCATGGTGACTTTGCGGCCGTTCTTGAAGACCCGTCCGGTGATGTTGTGTCCGTAGCTGTGGCCGAAGATGCTCATGGCCAGTTCGGTGCGGCCCGCGCCCATCAGACCGGCAATGCCCACAATCTCGCCCGCCCGAACGTAAAGGTTGGCTTCGGACACCACCCGGCGGGAACGGTCCAGCGGGTGGTGCACGGTCCAGTCCTCCACCCGAAGGACTTCATCGCCGATGGTCGAAACATGCTCCGGATACCTGCTGTCCAGGTCCCGGCCCACCATGCCGCGGATGATGCGCTCCTCGGAGACGTCGTCGTCGTGCATGTTCAGGGTCTCGATGGTGCGGCCGTCACGGATGATGGTGACGGCGTCGGCAATGGCCTTAATCTCGTTGAGCTTGTGGCTGATGATGATGCAGGTAATTCCGTCTGAGCGCAGGTCCTTGATCAGGCCCAGCAGGTGCTCGGAATCTTCATCGTTCAACGCTGCGGTAGGTTCATCCAGAATCAGGAGCTTGACCCGCTTGGAGAGGGCTTTGGCGATTTCGACCAGCTGCTGTTTGCCTACGCCGATGTCCTGGATCCGGGTCGCGGGGTTCTCGGTGAGGCCCACACGCTCCAGGAGCTTGGCGGCTTCCAGATTGGTGCGATGCCAGTCGATGAATCCGCCCTTGGACTGCTCGTTGCCCAGGTAGATGTTCTCCGCAATGGACAGAAACGGGCTGAGCGCCAGCTCCTGGTGGATGATCACCACCCCCGCTGCTTCAGAATCCTTGATGTCCCGGTACTCCTGCAGCTCGCCCTCCAGCAGGATTTCGCCCTCGTAGGTACCTGCGGGGTAGACACCGGAGAGCACCTTCATCAGGGTGGACTTGCCGGCACCGTTTTCACCGCAGATAGCATGCACCTGCCCCTGACGCACATCCAGGGAGACATCCTGCAGTGCCTTGACGCCGGGGAAGGTCTTGGTGATTCCCCGCATGGAAAGAATGTTTTCGTTCACGTTCGTGTCCTTACCGGCGGACCCCGGGGGCGGCAGCATCTGCTCCCGCCCCCGGATTCCGCGGTGGTCGGCGTTATGACAGGTCTGAGGCTTGGTAGTAGCCGCTGTCCACGAGAACTTCCTCGTAGTTGTCCTTGGTGACCACCATCGGATCCAGCAGGAAGGTCGGAACAATCTTGACCTTGTTGTCGTAGGTATCGGTGTCGTTGACCTCGGGCTCTTCGCCCTTGAGCACGTCATCAACCATGGCAACTGCCTGCTCGCCGAGGGCGCGGGTGTCCTTGAAGATCGTGGAGTACTGCTGGTTGTCCATGATCGACTTCACCGAGGCTGCTTCGGCGTCCTGGCCCGTGATGACCGGCAGGGCATCCGGCGCGTAGCCGGATCCGGTCAGGGCTGAAATGATGCCCAGCGAAATGCCGTCGTACGGGGACAGCACGCCGTCTACTTTCTCGCCGCCGGAGTAGGTGCTGGCGATCAGGTTCTGCATGCGCTTCTGGGCAGTGGCGGGATCCCAGCGCAGCGTGGCGATCTGGGTGAAGCCGGTCTGTCCGCTCTTGACTACCAGCGTGCCCTTGTCGATGTAGGGCTGGAGGGTGTCCATGGCGCCGTCGTAAAAGAAGTTGGCGTTGTTGTCATCCGGGCTGCCGGCGAAGAGCTCAATGTTCTTGGGCTCCGATGCGCCGGTGTCCTTGCCGTCGGCATCCAGGATTCCCAGTCCCGTCAGCAGCGATGTGGCCTGCTGGACTCCCACGGTGTAGTTGTCGAACGTGGTGTAGAAGTCCACGTTCTTGTTGCCCGTGATCAGGCGGTCATAGGCGATGACCTTGATACCGGCGGCTGCGGCATTGTCCAGCTGATCGCTGAGCGCGGTGCCGTCGATGGCGGCGATCACCAGCACCTTGGCGCCCTTGGTGATCATGTTCGAAACCTGCTGGACCTGGGTGGGGATGTCGTCGTCGGCGTATTCCAGCGTCGTTTCGTAGCCCAGGTCTTCAAGGGAGGCCTTGATGGAGTCGCCGTCCTTGATCCAGCGTTCGGAGGTCTTGGTGGGCATCGCGATGCCCACCAGCGCGCCGGCGTTGTCGCCGGAATCGGCGGCATCGGAATCAGCGCCGCCGCGGCCTGATCCGGAGCCGCAGCCGGCAACGGAGACGGCAAGAATGCCGGCCGTCAGGCTAAGGAGGAGTTTACGGATTTTCACGAAGGAGCCCTTTCGATGGACGTCTCTGTCTAACGGGGAAGCTGCCGGATCTTCGAAGCGGCTTTTCTTTCTCACCGCGGCCTGGGCCGGTAAAAAATGAGAAGTGGATCACATATCAGCGTGAGCGCTAACATTATGGCTCCCGGCAGGCCCCTGTTGTCAATTCCCTCCGGAACACGCCGTGCCCCTTAGCCGTTCCGCGGCCACACGAGGGAGGCCAGATTGATCAGAGATACAGCTGCAAGCCCCCAGCTGCAGGGCCGGGCGGCCACGGAAGAGCGCCGGCTCATCAGGGCTCTGATTCCTTGAGTGGCCGGGCGCTACGGATCCGTTACCGGGCCAGCTCGGCGGTGATGGCCGCAATCCCCAGATAAGTTTCTTCGAAGGATGTGGACAGCGGTGAGAGCCCCAATCGGATGCCCGAGGGATTGCGGTAGTCGGGAATGATGCCCTGTTCCCAGAGGGCGGCCGTGACGGCTTTGAACGCCGGATGGTCAATGGTGACGTGGCTGCCCCGCCGTTCCGCTTCCCGCGGCGAGGCAACAACGACGCCGTGCGGCGCCAGCAGCTTATCCACAGCCGTCAGCGCATACTCGGTTAGGGCCACCGATTTTGCCCGAATGGCGTCGATTCCCGCTTCGGCAACGAGGGCGATCATGTCCTGCATGGGGAGCATGCCCAGCACCGGCGGCGTTCCGGAGACCAGCCGCCGGATGCCGGGGGCCGGCACGTATCCCTGCGCCATGCCAAAGGGATCCGCGCTGCCCAACCATCCCTGGATCGGTTGACTGAACTCCTCCTGGTGCCGGGCCGCCACGTAGGCCCAGGCCGGAGCGCCGGGACCGCCGTTGAGGTATTTGTAGCTGCAGCCCACGGCGTAGTCCACGTTCCAGCCATCCAGCTGCGCCGGCACGGCACCCGCCGAATGGCACAGGTCCCACAGGACCAGCCCACCGGCTGCTTGGACCACGGCCGTAATCGCCTGGGCATCCGCAAGGTACCCGGACCGGTAGGCCACATGACTGAAGACGGCCAGGGCGGTTTGCGGCCCCACCGCCGCCGCCACCGCCTCAGCCGTGACGCCGCCGTCGTAAGCCGTGGGAACCCAGCGCAGGGTTAGCCCGCACTCACGCGCGATACCCTCCATGACGTACCGGTCAGTGGGAAAGTTGTCCGCATCCAGCACGATCTCCGTCCGGCCCGGACGGGCAGCGACGGCCGCCCGCGCCAGCTTGTAGAGCAGCACCGTGGTGGAATCCGCCACGGTGCACTGGCCGGGCGCGGCCCCGAGCGCCGCCGCACCGAGCGCGTCACCGATGCGCTGGGGCAGATCGAGCCACTGCTCATCCCAGCCGCGGATAAGCCTGCCGCCCCACTGGTGCCGGACAAAGTCCTGCAGCCGATCTGAAGTGGCGCGCAGGGGCCGTCCCAGCGAATTTCCGTCCAGATAGGAGTGGACGCCATCGGCCTCCAGGAAGCTGTCCCGGAAACCGGCCAGCGGATCCGCCGCATCCAGTTCCTTGGCAGCAACGAGCAACAGGTCAGCTTCAGTCATGAGGGAACATTAGCAGTCTAGGTATTGGGTGAGAGCCGGTTCGGCGCCGCCGGCCGGGCCTGCTCCGCATCGCCTGCTGCCGCTGCGTCCGCCAGCGGCAGTACTGTTCCGCCGAAGTGCCGCCGCCTGGACCGGCTGTTCCAGGCCACGAAGGTGGAGCCGGTGTATCCGCCGTCGCCATCCGTATCTGAGATCGACAGCGAAACTGTGCCCGGCAGGAAGACCGGAGACTCAAAGTCGATGGTCCACTCGTACGGCTCCGGGCGGTTTGCCACGATGTCGCCCACCGCGCGGGACGCAAGATACATGCCGTGCGCCAGTGACTTCTTCATGCCCAGCGCCTTCGCCGAAAGCCGGCTGAGGTGAATGGGGTTGAAATCGCCGGACACCATGGCGTAGTTGCGGCCAGCGTCGGCACCCAGCCGCCACTGGGCCGTGGGCTGCGGCGGAACAAAATCCGGGTGCGCGGCCCGCGGTCCCGGACGGTCAAAGCGGTGCAGGAAAACACCCTTGGCCAGGTAGGTGGACCGGCCGAGCCACACAACGTCCCCGGACTCGGTCGCGCGGACCTCGGCGATCAGCTCCACCTGCGTTCCGGCACGGTGCCCGGCAAGGTTTTCAGCCCACGCGGTAACCGTCAGCGGCTCACTGTAGTGGATCGGCCGCAGATGCTGCACATGGTTGCTCAGGTGGACCATGCCCAGCAGCGGCAGCGGGAAGTCCTCCCGTGCCATCAGGCTCATGGCCACCGGAAACGCGAAGGTGTGAACGTAGCCCGACGGCAGGTAATCCGACGCACTGTGCAGCACAAGCCGCTGAAAGTCCGCCAGCCGTTCCAGGTCCACCCGTGCGCCGCGGACGGTGTGCCTGTCGGTAGGCAGCGTCTGCGGCGCCTGCGCCGAGGAAAGCCTCGCCCTGGCGGCTGAGCCCACCGCGCCCACGTAGAGCTTTCCGAGCGCCGGGATCTCGCTGAGCTGGGTGTCGGTCATGCTCCCACCATGTTCTGTCCGCAAACCCGGACTACCTGTCCGTTGATACCCGCGGCGGCGTCCGAGGCCAGGAAGGAAATGGTCTCTGCCACGTCAATCGGCAGACCGCCCTGCTGAAGGCTGCTCAGCCGGCGGGCCACCTGCCGGGTCAGGGCCGGAATGGCCGCGGTCATATCCGTCTCAATGAAGCCCGGCGCGACGGCGTTGATGGATCCGCCGCGGGGTGCCAGCAGCGGCGCCGTGGCACGGACCATGCCGATGACCCCACCCTTGGAGGCAGCGTAGTTTGTCTGGCCGCGGTTGCCGGCAATGCCGCTGGTGGAGGCCAGCGAAACAATGCGGCCTTCCGGGCTGAACGTGTCCGAGGCCAGCAGCACCCGGTTCATCTTCAGCTGCGAGGCGATGTTCACCGCAATGACTGACTGCCAGCGGGATTCATCCATGTTGGCCAGCAGCTTGTCGCGGGTGATGCCGGCGTTGTGGATCACAATATCCAGCCGGCCGTAGCGCTCCTTGGCGTGGGCCAGGATCCGGTTGGCGGCGTCGTCGCGGGTGATGTCCACCTGCAGTGCGGTGCCGGAGATCTCATTGGCCACCTTGGCGAGCTGCTCACCCGCGGCGGGAACGTCCACCACAATCACTGTGGCGCCGTCGCGGTGCAGGATCCGGGCAATGGCCGCGCCGATCCCGCGTGCGGCTCCGGTGACCACGGCAACCTTGCCGGCCAGCGGTGCGGTCCAGTCTGCGGGGAGCGTACCGGCGTCGGAGCCCACGGTGAGGAACTGACCGCTGACGTAGGCGCTCCTGCCGGACAGCAGGAAGCGCAGCGCTGCGGCGGTGCCGGGGGCAGCCGCGGAAACGCCGTTGGCCAGGACAATCCCGTTGGCGGTGGCACCGCCCCGCAGCTCGTGGGCAATGGACCGGAGGAGTCCGTCAACACCCTGCCGTGCCGCTGCCGCTTCGGGCTCCTGTGCCTCCGACGCCGGACGGGAGACGGTGACTACGCGTCCGCCCGGAGCCAGATCGCGCAGGGCCGCTCCGGCAGCCAGGGTTGCCTCAGCCAGGTCCTCGGGTGCAGCTGCGGTGTCCAGCACCAGAAGGATGGCTCCCAGTTTCTCCTTGGGGGTGGCATGGCGCCGCACATCCTGGTCCCAGCCGAGCAGCAGCTGGGAGAGTTCATCGGCAGCCTCGCCCTTGCCCAGGACCAGCACCGGTCCGGGCACCAGCGGTTTGCTCGGATCGAAGCGGCGCAGGATGGCGGGCCGGGGCAGGCCGAGCTTTTTTGCGAGTTCCTTGGTGATGCCGTTGTTGACGAGGTTCAGGTAAGTATCGCTCATGATCAGCGTGCCTCCAGGATCGCTACGAGGCCCTGGCCGCCGGCGGCGCAGATCGAGATGAGGCCGCGGCCGGATCCCTTTTCGTGCAGCATTTTTGCCAGTGAGGCGACAATGCGTCCGCCGGTGGCAGCAAACGGGTGGCCGGCTGCCAGCGAGGAGCCGTTGACGTTGAGTTTGGTGCGGTCGATGCTGCCCAGCGGCCCTTCCAAACCCAGCCGGGTGCGGCAGAATTCGTCGTCCTCCCAAGCAGCGAGGGTGGAAAGTACGGTGCCGGCAAACGCTTCGTGAATTTCGAAGAAGTCGAAGTCGTCCAGCGTGAGACCGTTGCGGGCCAGCAGACGCGGGACGGCGAAGGCGGGAGCCATCAGCAGCCCATCCTTGCCGTGCACAAAATCAACGGCACCGGCTTCGGCGTCGACGACGTTCGCCAGCATGGGCAGGTCGTGCTCCCGGGCGAAGTCCTCGGAACCGAGCAGCACCACGGAGGCGCCGTCGGTCAGCGGGGTGGAGTTGCCGGCCGTCATGGTGGCCTCATCGCCCAGGGACCGGCCAAACGCAGGCTTGAGCTTGCCCAGCTTCTCCATGGTGGTGTCCGGGCGCAGGTTCGCATCGCGGGAGAGCTCGCGGTACGGAGTCAGGAGGTCGTCGAAGAAACCCCGGTCATAGGCGGCGGCCATGTTGCGGTGGCTGGCCAGAGCCAGCTCGTCCTGCGCCTCGCGGGTGATCTTCCACTGCGCGGTGGTCAGGGCCTGGTGCTCGCCCATGGACAGTCCGGTGCGGGGTTCTCCGGTGGACGGCGCGTCCGGGGAGAGGTCCTTCGGGCGGATGCGTGCCACCGCGGCCAGCTTCTGCTTGGTGGTCTTGGCACGGGAGAGGTCCAGCAGCGCCCGGCGCAGGCCTTCACTGACGGCAATGGGTGCATCCGAAGCGGAATCCACTCCCCCGGCGATGGCGGAATCCAGCTGGCCCAGCTTGATCTTGTTGGCCAGGCTGATGACCGTTTCGAGCCCGGTGGCGCAGGCCTGCTGCACATCATAGGCAGGGGTCTCCGGCGACAGTGCAGAACCCAGTACCGCTTCGCGGGTGAGGTTGAAATCGCGGGAGTGCTTCAGGACCGCGCCGCCGGCAACTTCACCGATCCGCTCGCCCTGCAGGCCGAAGCGGGCCACCAGTCCGTCCAGGGCAGCCGTAAGCATGTCCTGATTGGAGCTGTACGTGTACTTGCCGCCGGACCGGGCGAACGGAATCCGGTTGCCGCCAATGACGACTGCTTTCCGGACGGCGCGGGCAGGGGTGTTGCCGCCGGTGGAGGCGGGCTCGGCCTGGGGCTGGACAGCCATGATGTTGTCTCCTAGGAAGATGCTGCAAGTGTGAGGGGAATTACTGCAACCCAGCGTACCTGATACGCTGAGTATCGTGAACACTGCTCTACAAGATCCCTCCTCCCCTGCGCCCTCGGACGGGCGGTCCCTGCGCTGGGAAGCCCACCGGGCCGAACGCCGCCGCGAGCTGATCAAGGCGGCGCGGCGTGCCGTCCACACCCTGGGAGCGGGTGCCTCCATGGAGGAGATAGCGGCAGCGTCCGGAACGTCCAAGTCTGTCTACTACCGGTATTTCGGTGACAAGGCCGGGCTGCAGCAGGCCATGGGCGAGATTGTCCTCTCCCAGATGCAGGACAAGATCCTCGCAGCGGGCCGTACAGCCTCTTCGCCCCGAGCCGGCCTGCAGGCCATGGTGTCCGCATACCTCCAGATGGCTCAGACCTCCCCCAATGTGTATGCCTTTGTCACGGGCGGCCCCGCGGGCGAATCAGCCGGAAACACCGGACCCCGGTTCGCCGACAGCCTCACCTCCTTCTTCGAAGCCATTACGGCAATGATGGAACGGGCGCTGCGCGCGTATCTGGAGAGCGGATCCTCCGCCCCGAAGGTCGGCATTGCAGCGGGATTCTGGCCGACGGCGGCACTGGGCATGGTCCGCGCGGCCGGTGAGCGGTGGCTGGCCACCGCGCCGGGACCGGATAAGCCGACGGAAGCGCAGATGACGCAGCAGCTGACCGTTTGGCTCTTTGACGGCATCGGATATGAGCCGGGGCCCGGGTGAGACAGGCTCCTTCCTTCCCACAGCTTTTCTCCCGCCCGCAGGGGCATAGGCCCTCATCACACACAGGCACAACCACAACGAGAAGGACACGCAATGACGCAAACAGTCTCCAAGCCGGAACGCCAGATCCCCGCCAGTGCCGTACGCGACGATGACAGCGCCGTCGTCGACGTTGACGCCCTGAGCCGTGCCCTGCTGGGCAAGTGGGCGGACATCCGGCTCCAGGCCCGCGCGCTCGCCGGCGAAGAGGCCCTGCATACGCCGGCGGGACTGACCCACACGGAACACCGGGAACGGGTGATGTCCCAGCTGAAGGTGCTCGTGGATACCAAAGCCGTGCACCGCGCTTTTCCGGCCTACGTAGGCGGCGAAGACAACCACGGCGGGAACATTGCCGGCTTTGAAGAGCTGGTGGTGGCGGATCCGTCCCTGCAGATCAAGGCCGGCGTGCAGTGGGGCCTCTTTGGTTCCGCCGTCCTGCACCTGGGCACCCGGGAACACCACGAAAAGTGGCTGCCGGGCATCATGAGCCTGGAGATCCCGGGCTGTTTCGCCATGACCGAGACCGGCCACGGCTCTGACGTTGCCAGCATCGCCACCACTGCCGAATATGACTCCGCCGCCGAGGAATTCGTCATCAACACTCCTTTCCGGGCGGCCTGGAAGGACTACATCGGCAACGCCGCCGTCAACGGCAAGGCCGCCGTCGTCTTCGCTCACCTGATCACCAACGGCGTGGACCACGGCGTGCACGCGTTCTACGTTGATCTACGCGACGACAACGGGTTCCTGCCCGGCGTGGGCGGGGAAGACGACGGCGTCAAGGGTGGACTGAACGGCATCGACAACGGCCGGCTACACTTCTCCAATGTGCGCATTCCCCGCACCAACCTGCTGAACCGCTACGGTGACGTGGCTGCGGACGGCACCTACACCTCCACGATCGAAAGCCCCGGCCGGCGCTTCTTCACCATGATCGGAACCCTGGTCCAGGGTCGGGTATCGCTGGACGGTGCCGCTGTGGTTGCCAGCAAACTGGCCCTGAAGACGGCCATCCAGTACGGGACCGAACGGCGCCAGTTCAACGGCGCCTCCGATATCCGTGAAGAGGTGCTGATGGACTATCAGCAGCACCAGCGACGCCTTCTCCCCCGCCTGGCCACCACCTACGCAGCGGCCTTCGCCCACGAGGAGCTGCTGCAGAAGTTCGATGACGTTTTCTCCGGCGCACACGACACGGACGAAGACCGGCAGGACCTGGAAACTCTTGCCGCCGGCCTGAAGTCGCTGTCTACCTGGCACGCCCTGGACACCCTGCAGGAAGCCCGTGAAGCCACCGGCGGGGCAGGCTTCCTGGCCGAAAACCGGCTGACGGCACTGCGCGCTGACCTGGATATTTATGTCACCTTCGAAGGCGACAACACCGTCCTGCTGCAGCTGGTCGCCAAACGGCTGCTCGCGGACTATGCCAAGGAGTTTGTCGGTGCGGACTTCGGCGTTCTGGCCCGCTACGCCGTCGGGCAGGCGACCGACCGGACGATGCACCGGACCGGTCTGCGCCAGATCGTCCAGGCCTTTGCGGATACCGGCTCGGAAAAGAAATCCGCCATTGCCCTGCGCGACCCCAAGACGCAGCGCGATCTGCTGACGGACCGGGTAGGCACCATGGTGGCCGAGGTGGCCGGTGCACTGCGCGACGCCCGAAAGCTGCCCAAGGAGAAGGGCGCGGCCGTCTTTAATGACAACCAGCATGCCCTGATCGAGGCCGCACGTGCGCACTCCGAGCTGCTGCAGTGGGAGGCCTTCACCCGGGCACTGGACCGCATCGAGGATACCGGTACGCGCCAGGTCATGACCTGGATGCGCGACCTCTTTGGGCTGTGCCTGATCGAGAAGGACCTGTCCTGGTACTTGATGCACGGGCGTCTTTCCACCCAGCGCGCACGGACACTGGGCCCCTACATCAACCGGCTCCTGGCCAAGATCCGGCCGCATTCGCTGGATCTCGTGGATGCCTTCGGCTACGGCCCCGAACATCTGCGCGCCTCGGTGGCGTCCGGCGCCGAGAAGAAGCGTCAGGATGAGGCCATGGAGTACCAGCGCCTGATGCGGGCCAGCGGCGCCGCACCCGTGGATGAGAAAATCCTCATCCAGCGGAAGAAGCAGGCGGCAAAGTCCCGCCGCTGAGGCACGCAGGAGGCCCGGATCGCAACTTCGGTCCGGGCCTCCTGCATGTCTGCGGAATGTCTGCCCGTCCGGATGTCCGGGTGCCCGGGTGCTCGTTCGAGTGTCGAGGTGATGCCGCTGAGGCCCGCCGAGTGTCGCGACGATGCGCGAAACACCGCCTGAAAGCGGCACGGTCCCGACACTCGGCGGCGCAAAGCGGCACGATCCCGACACTCGATGTGCGGGAATGCGGGGCGACGGTGGGAGGTGGCACGACGCCGGGGAACCGCCCGCACTAAACACGGGCACGACGTCGTCCACTTGAGTCTTGGCTGAGTGTGCCCTTTCGAGTGTCGAGGCGATGCCGCTTAGGCCCGCCGAGTGTCGCGGCGATGCGCGAAACACCGCCTGAAAGCGGCACAGTCCCGACACTCGGCGGGGCAAAGCGGCACGATCCCGACACTCGATGTGCGGGAATGCGGTCCGGAGCCCTGCCTACACCGTTGCAGGCAGGACGGAGCGGTAAACCTCCAGCGTGGCCTGAGCAATGGAAGACCAGGAGAACTGCTCAGTAGCCCGCACGCGTCCGGCCTCGCCCATCCGGCGGGCCCGATCCGGGTCCGTCACAACCTCAGTAAGCGCGGCGGCGAAGTCCCGCACAAAGGTCTCGGGATCCAGCGGCGTGCCGGTGCCGTCGGTGACCTGGTCGATGGGTACCAGCAGGCCTGTAACACCGGGATCGACCACTTCCGGAATCCCGCCGGTGGCGCTGGCGACGACGGCGGTGCCGCAGGCCATCGCTTCCAGATTGACGATGCCCAGCGGTTCGTAAATGGACGGGCAGGCAAACACAGTGGCCGAGCTAAGGACCTTGATGAGCTCGGCGCGCGGCAGCATCCGTTCGATGACGACTATGCCGCTGCGCTTTTCCCGCAGTTCCTCGATCAGCACGGCTGTTTCCGCCGCCAGCTCGGGAGTGTCGGCTGCACCCAGGCACAGGATCAGCTGGACTTCGGGGGGCAGCAGTGCAGCGGCCCGCAGGAGATACGGCAGCCCCTTTTGACGGGTGTTGCGGCCCACAAACGCCACACTGGGACGCGCTGGGTCGATGCCCAGCGCCGCGATCCCGTCCGGATCGGCATCCGGACGCCACAGGTCGACGTCGATCCCGTTGTGCACCACCCGCACCTTGGCCGGATCCACCTCCGGATAGCTGCGCAGGATGTCCTGCCGCATGCCTTCGGAGACTGCGATGATTGCGGCGGCAGCGTCGTAGGCGGTTTTTTCCACCCAGGAGGACAGCGCGTAGCCGCCGCCGAGCTGCTCGGCCTTCCACGGGCGCAGCGGCTCAAGGCTGTGGGCACTGAGCACGTGCGGAATCCCATACAGAAGCGAGCCCAGATGCCCGGCCATGTTGGCGTACCAGGTATGGGAGTGGACCAGGTCAGCCCCGTCCAGGCCCTGCAGGATTTCCAGATCGGTGCCCAGCGTCTGCACTGCCGGATTGGCGGCATCAAGTTCTGTGGGGACGTTGTAGGCCCTGACCGTAGCACCGTGGTAATCAGCGGCTCTCGGGGCACCGAAGCAGTGCACGTGAAGGTCAACGTATTCTGCCAGCACGCGGCTGAGTTCGGCCACGTGGACGCCTGCACCGCCATAGATTTCGGGCGGGAATTCCTTGGACACAATATCTACTCGCACTAAACCAACGTAGTGCACCGGCGTCGTAGTGATCTAGTGTGAAGAACAGCAGACTTATTACCGGGGCTTGACGGTTCCCGGAATAGGTCGGAAGAACAGCACTTAGATAAGCAGCTACAAACAGGGGAAGTACAAAATGGCGCCAAAGAAGGTCCTGGCCGTTGTCCTGGCAGGCGGGGAAGGCAAACGCCTGATGCCCCTCACAGCGGACCGTGCAAAACCCGCTGTTCCGTTCGCCGGAAGATACCGGCTTATCGACTTCGCGTTATCCAATCTGGTGAACTCGGGATACCTGCAGATCGTGGTCCTGACCCAGTACAAATCCCACAGCCTTGACCGGCACATCTCCGAGACCTGGCGGCTGTCCACGCAGCTGCAGAACTATGTGGCCTCGGTTCCGGCGCAGCAGCGGGTCGGCAAAAGCTGGTTCCTGGGCAGCGCAAACGCGATCTACCAGTCCATGAACCTCATTGACGACGCCCGGCCGGACATTGTGGTGGTCATCGGTGCCGACCACGTGTACCGGATGGACTTCTCCCAGATGGTGGAAGCACACATTGCCTCCGGAGCCTCCGTCAGCGTTGCCGCCGTCCGCCAGCCGCTTCACCTGGCCGACCAGTTCGGAGTTATCGAAACGGACCCGCAAAACCCGGGACGAATCGGCGCATTCATCGAAAAGCCCTCCTCCACCCCCGGCCTTCCGGATGATCCGGAAATGTTCCTGGCGTCAATGGGCAATTACGTTTTCAACACGGACGCGCTCGTGGAGGCATTGAAGGTTGACGCCGAACGCCTCATCACCAAGCACGACATGGGCGGGGACATCATTCCCTACTTTGTGGAGCGCGACGACGCCGCGGTGTACGACTTTTCCCATAACGTCATTCCGGGGGCCACCGGCAGTGACCACCAGTACTGGCGCGACGTCGGTACGCTGGACTCGTACTATGACGCCAACATGGACCTGATCTCCCCGCTCCCGGCCTTCAACCTGTACAACCTGCAGTGGCCGATCTACACGCGCCAGAGCATCTCGCCGCCGGCGAAATTTGTCCGCAGCGCCGCCGAGGTGGCCGGCACTGCGTTCGACTCGATAGTTTCCAACGGCGTTGTGATTTCCGGCGGCACTGTCACGGGTTCCGTTCTGGCTCCGGACGTTTATGTGGACTCCGGCGCCGTGGTTTCCGATTCCGTGCTGATGGACGGCATCCATGTGGGTGCCGGCGCCGTGGTTCGACGGGCAATCATCGATAAGTTCGTGCAGATTCCGCCGGGGGCAACCATTGGCGTTGACCGTGATCTGGATCTGGCACGGGGGTTCACTGTGACGGCCTCCGGGCTTACTGTGCTGAGCAAGGGGCAGAAGGTGACCCTCCCCGAGCCAGAAGTGGCAGCGGTTTAGGCCAGCTAGAACACTCCACGGGATGCCGGGCAGTAACCGGCAGCTGTGATCTTCGACCGCCGCGGCACCCCGAATACCGGGTGTCGCGGCGTTTCGTTGTAAGGTCGGATGGCACCAAATATGCCTTCGCCGTGTCCACCGCCGGCACCGATTCACAGCAGAAACGACTTTCATGAGCACCCCCGATCTGAGCCCCGAAGACCTTGCCGCCTGCCTGCGGGTCCTGTCCTCCATCCATGTCCTGGACGAGGAAGACCCGGACTATGTTGCCGTCCGGCGCGCCACCGCCAAGATGTTCAAGTCCGTGAAGAAGCACAAGAAGATCGAAAAGCGCAGCGCCGTCGCTGAGGCGGACCGCGCCGTTGTTGCCCGCACCGCCACCGGAGCCGCCGACCGCATTGACGATGAAACCCGAGGTGCCCAGCTGCGCACCTCCGCACACGGGCCCTCGGCCGGCACGCTGCTTAAGCCGCGTAACTGCTACATCTGCAAGCAGCCCTACACCGTGGTGGATGCGTTCTACCACCAGCTCTGCCCGGAGTGCGCCGCCTTCAGCCACGCCAAGCGCGATGCCCGCACCGACCTCACCGGCAAGCGCGCCCTCCTCACCGGCGGCCGCGCCAAGATCGGCATGTACATTGCCCTGCGGCTGCTGCGCGACGGCGCGCATACCACCATCACCACCCGCTTCCCCAAGGACGCCGCCCGCCGTTTCGCGGCCATGGAGGACTCAGCGGACTGGCTGCACCGGCTCAAGATCGTGGGCATCGACCTGCGTGATCCGGCGCAGGTGATCTCCCTCACCGAGTCAGTGGCAGAGGCCGGCCCCCTGGACATCCTGATCAATAACGCCGCGCAGACCGTGCGCCGGACCTCCAACGCCTACCAGCCTCTGGCTGACGCGGAGCTGGAGGCGCTGCCGGCTTCCGCGGCCATGCCCGAGCTGGTCACCTTCGGCCACACCTACAACGCGCATCCGACGGCGCTGGCCAGCTCCATCGCGGAACACCCGGTGTTGGCGGGCGACGCCGTGACCTCCCTGGCGCTGACCGCCGGCTCCTCGTCGCTGGAGAAGCTGAACGCGGGAACGGCCATCGATGCCGGCGGCCTGGTCCCGGACACCGCCCCGATCAATTCCTGGACGCAGGTGGTGGACCAGGTGGAGCCGCTGGAAATGCTCGAAGTCCAGCTCTGCAACGTCACCGCACCGTTCCTGCTGGTCAACCGGCTCCGTCCGGCCATGGCGGCTTCCGCCGCACGCCGCAAGTACATCGTGAATGTCTCCGCCATGGAGGGACAGTTCAGCCGCCGCTATAAAGGCCCGGGCCATCCGCATACCAACATGGCCAAGGCCTCGCTGAACATGCTCACGCGCACCAGCGCGGAGGAAATGCTGGAAACCGACGGCATCCTCATGACCGCGGTGGACACCGGCTGGATCACCGATGAGCGTCCCCACCCCACAAAGGTACGCCTGGCCGAGGAGGGCTTCCACGCTCCCCTGGACCTGGTGGACGGCGCTGCCCGCGTGTATGACCCGATTGTCATGGGTGAAGCCGGCGACGATCAGTACGGCGTCTTCCTGAAGGACTACAAGCCCTCACCCTGGTAAGCCGGCACGGTGTCCCGCTCCCGGAAACGGGACACCGCCTTGCGGATTTCTGAAACCCACAGCACGGTCGAGCCCACGCCCAGGGCCAGGAACCACTGGCCTGAGGTGAGGTCCGTTGTGTCAAAGAGCCCTTGGAGTGCTCCCAGCTGCACCACCAGGACCTGCAGTACCACGACGGCGGCTAGCGACACCCAGATGGCCCGGTTGGTGAAGGTCTGCCAGGAGAAGACGCTGCCGTTGGCCGACCGCACGTTGAGCAGGTTAAACACCTGGTAGAACACAAACGTGGTGAAGGCCAGGGTGGTGGCGAACAGCGGATCACCGGCACTCTCCGGATACATCTGCGGGGCCAGGTACAGGACGGCGCAGGTTCCCGCGGCCATTACCACGCCCATGGTCAGGATCTGCAGGATCCGCCGCCCGGTCAGCAGCGGCTCCCGCGCCGGCCGCGGAGGATGTTTCATCAGGTCCGGATCGGCAGGATCCACGCCCAGGGCGAGGGCGGGCGGGCCGTCCATGATGATGTTCACCCAGAGGATCTGCAGCGCCGTGAAGGGCGCCCCGCCGGCCAGCGAGAAAGCAGCCGCCGCCAGGAAGATCAGCACAAACCCCCACGCGGTGGTGAGCTGGAACCGGACAAATTTGATGATGTTGGCGTAAATCCCCCGGCCTTCCTGGACGGCAGCCACAATGGTGGCGAAATTGTCGTCCGTCAGGATCATCTTCGCTGCACCCTTGGACACATCAGTGCCGGTGATACCCATGGCGATGCCAATGTCCGCGCGCTTCAGCGCCGGAGCGTCGTTGACGCCGTCGCCAGTCATGGCCACCACCGCGCCGTCGGCCTGCAGCGCACGCACCATCCGGATCTTGTGCTCCGGAGAAACGCGGGCCAGCACCCCGTAGCCGGGGGCACGCCGCGCCAACTCCGTGTCATCCAGGCTATCCAGAGCCGCTCCGGACACGGCTTCGCCGCCGATCCCCAGGTCACGGGCAATGGCGGACGCGGTGATCAGATGGTCCCCGGTGATCATGTGCACGCTGATGCCCGCCTCATGGGCCCGGGCGATGGCCTGGCCGGCCTCGCTGCGGGGAGGATCCATAATGCCCACCACCGCATAGAGGGTCAGGTCCGCAACGCTGTCCCGGAGTTCGTCCGGGTCATCAGGCAGCGGCCCGTCCACCGGCCGCCCTGCGACGGCCATGGTGCGCAGGCCCTGTTCGGCCAGGGCGGTGACTTCGTCGCTGATGCGGCGGCGGTCCTCAGGGCCCAGCGGACGCCTGCCCTCCGCCGTGGCCACGAACTGTGAGCGTTCCAGGAGCACGCCGGGAGCCCCCTTGGCGTAGCAGAAGACACTACTGCCCAGCTCCGGGACCTCCCCGGCTTCCTCATCCGTGGTCCGGTTGAAGGTGGCCATGAACTTGTAGTCGGAATCGAACGGCACCTCCGCGATCCGCGGATGGGATGTTCGCGCACCTTCTGCATCGATGCCGCCTTTTTCCGCCAGCACCACCAGCGCACCCTCCGTGGGATCACCGGTGAGCACGCCGTCGCGCACCGAGGCGTCATTGCATAAAGCGAAGCCAAGGAAGGCCACCGAAAGCGCCGGTGCCGGACGCCCGTCAGCGCTGAGCACCGCACCCTCCGTGGAGTAACCGGAGCCAGAGACCCGAAAAACCCGGTCGGAGGCTGTGTAGAGCCGCCGAACGGTCATTTCGTTCAGGGTCAGAGTGCCGGTCTTGTCGGTACAGATCTGGGAGGTGCTGCCCAGAGTTTCCACGGCTGAAAGCTGCTTGATGATGGCCCCGCGGGCGGCGAGCCGGGAGGCTCCCATCGCCAGGGTGAAGGCGACGACGGCGGTCAGCCCCTCCGGAATGGTGGCCACGGCCAGCGAGACGGCGGTGAGGAACAGGTCTTCCCAGCTGTCTCCGCGCAGCAGGCCCAGCAGGAACACCACCGCCACCACGATCAGCGCCACGTAGGTCAGCAGCCGCGCCAGCTGGTCGATGCTGCGCTGGAGCGTGGTCTTTTCCTCCACCGTGGAACCAAGCAGGTGTGCGATCCGCCCGATCTGGGTGTCCATACCGGTACCGGTTACCAGGAGGACAGCGCGTCCCCGGCTCACGTCGGTGTCCATGTACAGCATGTTGGTGCGGTCTGCCACCGGCAGCTCGGGATCGGGAAGGGCGGGAGTGTTCTTATTGACCGGCTGGGATTCGCCGGTCAATGCCGCCTCGGCCACCTGCAGCCGCACGGCTTCAAGGAGCCGACCGTCAGCGGGCACCGTGTCCCCCGCTTCCAGCAGCGCCACATCTCCGGGAACCAGTTCGGTGCGCGGAATATTCACCGGACTTCCGTCACGGCGGACGGTCGCAACGGAGACCGCCGTGCTGCGCAGTGCCTCCAGGCTGCTTTCCGCGCGTTGCTCCTGAACATAGTTCAGGGTGGTGTTCAGGGCGATGACCACCAGAATGACCACCGGTGTCTCCCATTCCCGGGAAACGACGGCGCTGATGACGGCTGCCGCTATCAGCACCAGAATCAGCCGGTCGGCCAGGAGCCGCAGGATCTTTTGCCAGGCGGGAACCTTCCGGCCTGCTGCCAGCTCATTAGGACCGTACCGTTCCAGGCGCGCCCTGACCTGCTCGGCGCCGAGCCCTGTGGAGGGGGTGACCTCCAGCTCCGCCGCCGCCTGCTCTGGTGTCCGCGTCCACGGGTATTCGGGAATCCGAAGCTGGTCATCCACTTGCATGCGGGCTGCCTCTGGGAATAGGGGGTGTTCTTCACTGTAACAAAGCCCACCCCCGGTGGACTCCGCCGGGGCTGGAATCGACGGCAGCGAACCGCTGTTTGGCCGGCACCGTATTCTGCGGCAGGGTGGAACCGTGAACACCCCCTCCTCCCTTACGGGCAGTACCACCATCCTGCCCGGGCTCCTGGCTGCAGCAGCCGCGGTACTTCCGGCGTATTTGGTACACCTCGTCCTCCCCGGGCTTCCGGTCCTGACCGTGGCCGTGGTCCTGGGGCTCCTAACGGCCAACCTGCCCGGTGTCGCGCCAGCGGTGTCCGGGCCGCTGAAGCCGGGACTGTCCCTGGCTGCCAGGAGACTGATGCGTGCCGGAATCGTCCTCCTGGGGCTGAAGGTGTCATTGGTGGACATTGCCGGCTTGGGCTGGATTGCCCTTCTGCTGATCGTGGCCCTGGTGAGTGCGGCGTTTGCCGGAACGTACGCGGTCTGCAAGGTGTTCCGCCTCCCCGGGGAGGAGCCGCTGCTGATCGCCTCGGGGTTCTCCATCTGCGGGGTGTCGGCCATCGGCGCCATGGCTGCTGCCCGTCGGGTGCGGCAGGAGGATACGGTGGTGCCCATAGCCCTGGTTACGCTGTGCGGAACGCTGGCGATCGGAGTGCTTCCGCTGCTGGGATCCCTCATGCGTCTTCCGGAGGAAACCTTCGGGATTTGGGCTGGCGCCTCGGTCCACGACGTAGGGCAGGTGGTGGCCACCGCCGGCACCGCCGGCACCGCTGCGCTCGCTGCCGCCGTCGTCGTCAAGCTGGCCCGCGTGGTCCTGCTGGCACCGATGACCGCTGCCGCAGGAATTTTGGCGCGCCGGAAAGCCGCCGTCGCAGGCACAGACAAACCGCAGGGAACGCGCCCTCCCCTGGTGCCGCTGTTTGTGGCAGGCTTCCTGGCCCTGATTGTTCTGCGAACCACCGGGGTGGTTCCGGAAGGTGTGCTGGCCGCGGCGGCGGTGGTTCAGGAGATCCTGTTTGCGGCGGCTCTCTTTGCGCTCGGGGCGGCAGTCCGCTTCCGTGCACTATTTGCCTCCGGAGTCCGCGCGCTCTCGGCGGCGCTGGTGTCCTGGTTCCTGATCGGCGCCTTGGGGCTGGGGCTGGCCATGGTGCTGGTTTCCTAGCCTGCCTTCCAGCCGGGCCCGGGCCGCGCCGGCCGGAGCATTGCCGGGCAAAGGTTCAGACGGCGCTTCCTCCCTTGCCGCCCGTCCCCCGGGGCCCTAGTGTTGCCCTCAACCGGCCACTGCACTGTCATGGGGGGGCGTAGCGATGCACCAACATCTGGCCCGCGACGGCACCACCGAGCGCGGAAACCCTGCGACCGGGCGTCTTCCGAACCCCGTCTGCAGTGGGTACGGGGTACGGGGCTACAGTAGGCTTCCCGCGGCGGCCGGCCTGGTGTTCTGCGGCATGATCCTCTGGTGCCTGCTGGGCAACCTTGTGCTTCCGCACTATGGGTTCTTTCAGTACACCACGCCATGGGCGCTCGCGGCCGCAGGCCTGGTGCTCCTGCTGATGACAGGGCTGCACCTGATCCTGCGGAGGCTCCAGCCGGTCCTGCTCCGGAACCGCCTGTTGGCGCGGCTGGCATCTGCTTCCTTGTGGGTGGCGCTCTTCACCATTGTGGTCAGGCTGGCCTACGCCGTCCGGCTGCCGGCAGACTGGGATGCGGCGGCCATCTACCGGTCCGCGGCTGGGCTGGCCCTGGGGACCCGGGAGAGCATCGACCCGTACTACTTTTCGCTGAACCCCAATAACATCCTGCTCACCCTGCTGCTGGCCGCCTGGTTCAGCTTCCTCACCTCGCTGGGAGTCACAGATCTGGAGATGGCCGCGGCGCTGCTGAACGCCGTCGTCCTCTTCGCCGGAACCGCCCTGACCTACGCGGCCGCCCGCATGCTGGGCGGCCGCGTCCTTGCCGCCAACACGCTGCTGCCTTCCACCATCTTTCTGGTGCTGTCCCCGTGGCTGGGCGTCCTCTACTCGGACACCATGGGGTTGCTGTTTCCGGTTCTCATCCTCTGCCTGCTGCTGGCTGCCCAGCGGGCCCGGCGGCTTGCTGTGCGTGTGCCGCTGTGGGTCCTGGCCGGGGTAGCATGTGCGGTGGGCTACGGGATCAAACCGACGGTGCTCATCTGTCTGGTCGCAGCCGGAATCACTGCCGCCTGTGCGCCTGCGCTGCGTGGCCGGGGCCGGGGCCGGGGCCGGGGAGCCGGGGTTATCCTCCTGGGCACTTCCGTGGTGGCGGGCAGCTTTTTTGCCGGGCACCGGCTTATCACCATGGTGGAACAGCAGGGCACGGCCGTGGGCTTTGATGTTGAAGCGAATCCTCACGCCCTGCCCGTGACGCACTTCCTGAAAGTGGGGGCGCAGGAGGCACCGGGCCCGTACGGACCCCTGTACGGGAGTTACAACGAGGCCGACGTCCTGGCCACCGAGGCCGTTACGGATCCGGAGAAGAAGTTCCAACAGGGCCTGGAGGTCTACGGAGAGAGAGTCACCGCCATGGGGCCGGGCGGTTACGCCTCATTCCTGAACAACAAGTTGCTGTGGATCATCGGCGACGGTTCCTTCTTTGCCTGGGGTGAAGGCGTTCTGGACGGCAGCGACTTTGTCTCCTCCGATCCCGCAGACAGCACCATCCAAGACTTCTTTGGCTACGGGAATCCCGGCTATCCCTGGCTTTATTCCCTCTGGCAGGGGACGTGGTTTGTGCTCTTGGCCTTAGCGGCGGTGCCGTTGATACTGCGCACCCAGCGCCTGATGCTGCCGGAGGTCTCCGGGCTGCGCATCGCGCTCCTGGGGCTGCTGCTTTTCCTTCTGCTCTCCGAGGGGCGGGCCCGGTTTCTGTACCTCTACATGCCGTACTTCATCCTGCTGGCCTCGCTTTCTTTCCAGGCCGTCATGGACCGGCTGCAGGCTGGCCGGCGGACCGCCGGACGGCCTGCGGAGTGACTCCGCCCACGGCAGGGGGCGGGAAGTGATTGAATGAACGTGTGTCGAACCAGAATCTGCGACGTGTTGAAGCCGCCGCCCGCTCCGCCCTCATATCCGTTGACGCCTACGATATTGAACTTGATCTGAGCAGTGCCGAAGATCCGCAGGCTTCGGGTTTCCGGTCCAGCAGCACCATCGCCTTCAGTTGTACCGAGGCCGGAGCCGCCACGTTCCTGGACTTCATCCACGGCGGCGTCACCAAGGTGGTCCTGAACGGCCGCCCCCTCCCCCTGGAGACCGCCGTCGACGGCGCCCGCATCCACCTGACGGACTTGGACTACGTCAACGTGGTCACGGTGGACGGAACCGCCCTGTACAGCCGCAGCGGCGAGGGCATGCACCGGTTCACGGATCCGGCGGATTCGCGCACCTACCTCTACACCCAGTACGAACCGGCCGACGCCCGGCGGGTGTTTGCCAACTTTGAGCAGCCCGACCTCAAAGCCGCTTTCACGTTCCATGTCACCGCGCCCTCGGGCTGGGAAGTTGCCTCCAACGGCGTGGAAACCAACCGCACGGAATTCGACGGCGGATTCAGCCGCTGGGATTTTGCCACCACGCAGCGCATCTCCACCTACATCACCACGGTGCTGGCCGGCCCGTATTTCAAGGCGGAGGACTCCTGGTCCACCACGCTGCCTGACGGCTCAGTCCTGGACATTCCTCTGGCCGCCTACTGCCGGTCCTCGCTGAGCGAGCATTTTGACCCGCAGAATATCTTCGACATCACCAAGCAGGGGCTGGCGTACTTCCACGAACTGTTTGCCTACCCGTATCCGTTCGGCAAGTATGACCAGGCCTTTGTCCCCGAGTACAACCTCGGAGCCATGGAGAACCCGGGCCTGGTGACCTTTACCGAGGCCTATGTGTTCCGTTCCAAGGCCACCGAGGCGCAGTACGAGGCGCGCGCCAACACCATCCTGCACGAGATGGCGCACATGTGGTTCGGTGACCTCGTCACCATGAAATGGTGGGATGACCTGTGGCTCAAGGAGTCCTTCGCCGATTACATGGGCGCCCTGGCAGTGGATCAGGCCACCGGGTTCACCAATTCCTGGGTCAGTTTCGCTAACCGGCGCAAGGCCTGGGCCTACGTCCAGGACCAGCTGCCCACCACACACCCGATCGTCGCGGACATCACCGATCTGGAAGCGGCCAAGCAGAATTTCGACGGTATTACGTACGCCAAGGGTGCCTCCGTCCTCAAGCAGCTGGTCGCCTACGTGGGCTTCGATGCCTTCATCGAGGCCGCGCGCGGCTACTTCCGTGACCATGCCTTCGGCAACACCACCCTCGCTGACCTGCTGAGCGCGTTGAGTACGGCCTCGGGCCGGGACATGGGCGTGTGGTCCCGGCTGTGGGTGCAGACCGCCGGCGTGCCCACGTTGACCCCCTCGGTGGAAACGGACGACGACGGCGTGATCACCTCGGTCACGATCCGCCAGGATGCCCCTGATCCAGTCAGCGGAGAACAGGTTCCCCGTCCGCACCGCCTGCGGATCGGCCTGTACAACCCTGATCCCTCCGGCGCCCTGGTTCGTACAGACAGCGTGGAAATTGACGTGGCCGGAGCGTGGACCGAGGTTCCGGAACTCAAGGGCAGGCCGCGGCCTGCACTGCTGCTGCTCAATGACGAGGACCTGACCTACGCCAAGATCCGTTTCGACAACGACTCCCTGCAGACCTTGCTGCAGAACCTGGGCCGGATCCCGGATCCGCTCGCCCGCGCCGTGTGCTTTTCTGCCCTGTGGAACAGTGTCCGGGACGGCGCGCTCAGTGCTCAGGACTACGTCCGGCTCATTGTCCATGCTGCCCCGGCCGAAACCGGCGCGGGCGTCCTGGCAGTCCTGCTGGACAATGCCCGCTTTGCCGTTGAACGTTATGCACCGGCGGAACGCCGCACCGCTCTGCGCGAAGTCCTGTACTCATTGGTGGTGGAGCAGCTTCACGCCGCCGAGCCCGGGAGCGACCGCCAGCTCATCTGGGCCCGAAACGCCGCAGCCCTGGGCCGGCACAGCACGTCCCACACGGAGCTGCTGCGCGGGCTGCTGCAGGGCACGGCGGCAGTTCCGGGGCTGGTGGTGGATTCGGACCTGCGCTGGCTGCTGTGGCAGGCGCTGGCCGCCACCGGCAAGGCCACCCGTGCTGAGTTGGACGCGGAGCTGGAACGGGACTCCACCGCATCCGGCCGGGTGGGCTTCACCACCGCGGCGGCGGCGTTCCCTGAGCCCGCCGTTAAGGCTGCCGCCTGGCAGGACGCCGTCCATTCGGACGAACTGTCCAACCAGCTGCTGTCCGCCACCATCGACGGCTTCGCCATGGGCAGCGCCGAATTGCTGTCCGTCTTCCAGGCCGACTACTTCGCTTCCCTGACCCTGGTGTGGGGCTCCCGGAGCATCGGGCAGGCCAGCCGCGTAGTGAACGGTCTGTTCCCCGGAGCCCAGGACCTTCCCGAACACATGGTCCCGGCCGACCACCCTGTCCTGGTGGCCAGCATGGACTGGCTGGAGGCCAATCCACAGGCTCCGGCCGCCCTGCGCCGGCTTATCGTGGAGCAGCAGGACCAGCTGCTGCGGGCGCTGCGGGCGCAGGCGGCCGGCAGGTAGGAAGCCGGGCGGTAGGCGGTGGAGGGATCAGCGGTCCCGTTTGGCTACGGTCAGTAAGACCGCGGAATCCTCCACTGCCTCCACCGAGTGCCGTGCCTGGGGCACGATCAAAAGATCTCCGGCAGATCCCTCCCAGGAGTCCCCCTCCGACCTGAGCCGGACGCGTCCCTTGAGAACGTAGAGAGTGGCCTCACCCGGGTTATCATGCTCATCCAGAATGTAGCCGGCGCTCAGGGCAATGATCGTTTGACGAAGCACATGCTCATGGCCGCCGTAGACCGTTTGGGCGCTGCGGCCGCTCGATGCGTTGGCGGCGATCTGCAGCTGGGTCCGCACCAGGGCGGTCAGAGACTTTTTTTCCATGCTCGGCAGTCTAGGCCAGGGGCACTGCCGGCGGTAGCACCGGCGTCGGGCCCGTCTGCCGCGCCGTCGGTGCAGCCCGTGCCGCTAAGGAACCCGGTTCAACCATTCAGCGGTGCCGAACTTCTCCGCCACCTTTGCCTCGGCAAGGGCCAGTTCCTCATCTGTGATTCCGGCCGGCACAGCACCGTAGCGCGCAGTAAAGGTCTCCATCATCGTCTGGATGATCTCCTCCCGGGTCAGGCCCGTCTGGCGGCGCAGCGGATCCACCCGTTTCTTGGCGCTGGTGGTGCCCTTGTCGGACAGCTTTTCCTTGCCGATTCGCAGGACCTCAAGCATCTTGTCCGCATCGATGTCATAGGACATGGTCACGTGGTGCAGCATGCCGCCGCTGCTGAAGCGCTTCTGGGCCGCCCCGCCAATCTTGCCCTGATCCGTGGCAATGTCATTGAGCGGCTGGTACCAGGCCTTGATGCCCAGCTTCTCCAGTGACTCCATCACCCACGCGTCCAGGAAGGGATAGGACTCCGCGAAACTGAGGCCGTCAACGAGGGACTGCGGAACGTAGATCGAGTAGGTGATGGCATTGCCGTGTTCCATGAACATGGCCCCGCCGCCGCTAATACGGCGAACCACCGTCACGCCATGCTTCTGCGCTCCCGCAGGATCAACCTCATTGCGCAGCGACTGGAAGCTGCCAATGACCACGGACGGGGTCTCCCACTCCCAGAACCGCAGCGTGGGGTTCCGCTTTCCAGAGCCCACCTCTTCGGCCAGCACTTCGTCCATGGCCACATGCATCGCGGTGGGGAGGGGCGTGGGGCCGATGATCTCCCACTGATGGTCAGTCCACCCCGTGGCCTTGGCCAGTGCGCGGCGGACGGTGGTGGCAATGGCCTCGGGCGAAAAGCCGAACAGGACGGCGTCGGCCGGGAGATTGGCACGGACCGCTGAGGCTATGTCTGCGCCCGTGGCCTCCGCGGGAAGCCCCTCGAGTGCCGTATTGATGTCAGCGAGGGCGTCGTCGGGCTCCAGGAAAAAGTCGCCGCTGAGTGAAACGTCCGCCAGCTTTCCGTCGCGGACCGCCAAATCCACCACCACGAGTTTTCCGCCGGCTACCTTGAACTCGCCGTGCAGGCGGTCGCTGTCCTGTTGCATGCTGCTCATTCGGTTTCCTTCTCCGCATGTAAAAAGACCCGCTCGGAGATACCGGGCGGGTCTTCTTAGTGTAGAACCTGCAGTGTTCGTTACGAACGAATTACTTCTTGGTACCGAAGCCCTTGAAGCGTGCGTTGAAGCGCTCGACACGGCCGGCGGAGTCCATGATGCGCTGCTTGCCCGTGTAGAACGGGTGCGACGCGGAGGAGATTTCCACCTCGATGAGGGGGTAGGTGTTGCCGTCTTCCCACTCAATGGTCTTGGCGGACGTAGCCGTGGAGTTGGTCAGGAACGAGGTGTCGGACGCGAGATCGCGGAAAACAACCGGGCCGTACTTCGGGTGGATATCAGACTTCAATGTATTACCTTCTTTTGGTGCCTGGATTTTGCCAGGCACTGGTGGTTGAAAGCTTGGATTGATCCCGCCCTGCACCGTGAAGCACATGCACCGGGATCAGCAATTCAGCATACCGCATCCGCGGCGGCAGGATAAAGCCGGGAGAAACGACGGGCCGGCACACCGAACCGGCAGAACCCGGTCAGGATCCCCATGCTGTATTGACCGCAGTGATGCTGGAGTCGATGCCCCGTGTCCTCCCGGTGAGCTCGAACCGGACCGGGCGGTAATAGTCGTCCAGCCACAGCGTCACACCGGTAGGGATCATGTCGTCTGCGTTGTCCTCGGTGGTCCGGTAGCCGGTGATTTTGGTGCGCCCCGCACCGTTGAGCACTGCGCCGTACTCTACGTCCAGCGACTGGGCGCCCTGGAGCAGGTCAGCCACCCGGTCCGGATTAACGGTCAGCTCGGCGGCGCGGGTTAGAACTGCAGCGTAGGCCTCTTCCGGCGATCCGGATTCATTAGCGGCTATCCGGCCGGTGCCGGTGTCCACGCTGCTCCCGCCCGCTCCGGCACTGATCCTAAGGCCCAATTCCGCGTTCTCCAAGGTGAGGGCGAACTCAGGTGCAGTGGTGAACTCGACGGTGTGGGTTCCCTGCGGGATCCAGCTCGAGGCTGTGGTCAGCGTTTGGGTTCCGCTGCCGCCTGCGGTCATGGCGGCCCGGACACACTCCCCTGCTTCGCCGGCAGGCAGACGTGCCGGATCCCGGCGCAGCAGGAACTGGCAGGCATCCTGCACGGGCTGGGGCATACCTGCCTGGTTCCCGGTGACGCCCACCTTTAGCGGCTCAGGGGTGGGTGTGGGACTCGGGCTGGAAACAGGCGGGGAAGGAGTGACTGTCCGGCGCGGTTCTTGAGGCGGCCGCGGGGCGGAGGGCGCTGACGAGACGAGTTCGCGCGCGTTGGCCTGCTCCGCCGTCGGCCCGCATCCCGTAAGGGCTAATCCACCGGCCAACAGGAACATCAGCGGGGCGGCCCGCAGCGCGCGGGAATCAGGATAACGAGACCGGCGTAGGGACGCTCGGTGTGAACCAACAGTCATGGCAGCCCCGGAAGGAAGAACGGCGAGTGGTCAATGCTGCCGCAAGTGTTGCACTAAACCAGGGCCAGGGTAAGCGAACCCCGCCTATTGAGGACGGCATTCCCAGAAGGCCACCGCGCTGGCGGCAGCCACGTTCAGCGAATCCACTCCCCCGCTCATGGGAATCCGGACAGTGAGGTCCACGGCGGAGATGGTGCCGGCAGCAAGGCCGTCACCCTCCGTGCCAAGCACCAGCGCCAGCCGCTCGTCCCGGCGGGAACTCAGCTCATCCAGGGTCAGCGAGTCTTCGGCCAGCGCCAGCGCGGCAGTGACAAAGCCGGCGTTCCGCAGGGCATCCAGCTGTTCCGGCCACTGCTCCAGACGCACCCACGGCACCTGGAAAACCGTGCCCATACTGACCCGGATGGCCCGCCGGTACAGCGGATCCGCGCAGCGCGGGCTAACCAGCACCGCATCCACGCCCAGCGCGGCGGCGGAGCGGAAGATCGCACCAATGTTGGTGTGGTCCACAATGTCCTCCAGCACAGCCACCCGGCGTGCCGAAGCCAGCAGTGGGCCCAGCTCAAGGGGTGCCGGACGTTCCATCGCTGCCAGCGCACCCCGGTGTAGGTGGAATCCGGTAATTTCCTCCAGGATTGCAGCCGTTCCCACGAAGGCGGGCACCTCGGGATACCGGTCCAGCAGATCCTGGAGATCCGGGATCCACCTCTCCGCCAGGAAAAAGGAGCGGGGCCGGTGTCCGGCGTCAAGTGCCCGGCGCAGAACCTTGGAGGACTCGGCAATGTACATGCCTTCCTCAGGTTCCCTGCGGCGGCGCAGCGCGGTGTCGGTCAGGCCGGCGTAGTCGGCAACGCGCGGATCGGCGGCGGACTGAAGATGGTGAAGGGTCACTTAGAACACCATATTCCACAGGGCAAGAAGTCCCAGCGCCACGATCACGGTGCGCAGCACCACCGGAGAGAGCCTGCGGCCGACGGCGGCGCCCAGGAATCCGCCGATCAGGGAACCCACCGCAATGAGCGCCACCACCGGCCAGACGATCCGGTCAAAGGCGAACAGCAGGTAGGAGCAGGCGGCAACAATGTTGACCCCCAGCACCAGCACGTTCTTCATGGCGTTGGCGTTGTGGATACTGCCGCGCAGGAAGATGCCCAGGATACCGACAAGAAGGATTCCCTGCGCAGCCACGAAATAGCCGCCGTACACGCCGGCCAGGTAAATCAGGATGACCAGGAGCACGTTCTGGCGGCGGGATGCCTTGGCCGGTGCCGGGTTGCCCGCCGGAGGGTTTGCAGGCCCCGCCACGGCTCCCGAGACCGCAGCGGACACCGGTGCCTCCGCCCGCCGTCGAACCCAGGTCTGCAGCTTCGGCTGGAAAATGACGAACAGCAGCGCCACCACAATCAGGTAGGGCGCAACTGTTCCGAAGACGCTTTCCGGCAGGTGCAGCAGCAGGGCAGCTCCCGTGATGCCGCCCAGCACCGAAGCGGGAAGGAGCTTCAGGAGCGTGGACTTCAGTCCGGCAAGTTCACGCCGGTACCCCCAGGAACCGGCAACGTTGCCGGCAATGAGTCCCATTGCGTTGGAAATCGTGGCGGCCACCGGGGCATAGCCCAGCGCCACGAGCACCGGGAAGGTGACAAGCGTTCCGGACCCGACGACGGCATTGATGGCCCCCGCCCACAAACCGGCAACAAAGACTATGGCATCAGAGAAAAGGTCCACGGATCTGAAACGGTGCAGTGCGTGCGGTTAGCGGCGTGCGGTGGCCGACCAGCGGCCGCCGTCGTGCTGTACGTTCAGCGGCAGATCAAAGGCCGCACTGAGGTTCGCTTCGGTGAAGACGTCCGCAACGGGACCGGAGGCAACAACGCCGCCGTCACGCAGCAGCAGAGCGTGCGTGAAGCCCGGGGGAACTTCTTCCAGATGGTGCGTGACCAAAACCATGGCGGGCGCCTCTTCGTCACGGGCCAGTTCCGACAGGCGGGCCACCAGGTCCTCACGTCCGGCGAGGTCCAGGCCGGCGGCCGGCTCGTCCAGCAGCAGCAGCTCCGGGTCGGTCATCAGTGCACGGGCAATCTGCACGCGTTTGCGTTCGCCCTCGCTCAGAGATGCAAAGGTGCGGTTCATGAAGGTGGACATGCCCCAGTCGTGCAACAGCCGGAAGGCGCGGCGCTCGTCGAGCTTTTCATACTTCTCCCGCCACCGGCCGGTCATGCCGTAGGAGGCGGTCAGGACCACATTAAGAACTGTTTCGTGTTCGGGGATCTGATTGGCCAGTGCGGCCGACGCCAGCCCGATCCGGGGGCGCAGCTCAAAAACGTCAACCGTGCCGAGGACTTCCTCAAGGATTCCGGCAACACCGCGGGTGGGGTGCATCCGGCCGCCGGCAATCTGCAGCAGAGTGGTCTTTCCGGCGCCGTTGGGGCCCATGATGACCCAGCGCTCCCCCTCCTTGACCTGCCAGTCGACAGCATCCAACAGGGTCTTGCCGCCGCGAACGACACTTACGGCAGCAAATTCAAGAACATCACTCATAGCACTAGACATTAGGCTAAAGAAAGGGCCGATGGCTAAACGCGGCCCCCGCGCTCCCCCGGAGTTCCCCCGTCCTGACATCCCCGGATACCCCGCCAATCCAGCCCCGCCTCCAGAAACGGAAATGTAATGCCCGATCAGAACCGTCCCGAAGACAGTGCCGCAGTGAAAGACACTGCCGAGCTGAGGGACATTGCCTCCTCGTTGTCCGCCGGCACGCCGGACTACGGCGTCGTCAGTTACGGCCGGGCCCTCACGGACGCGTACCTCTCGGCCATCCAGCAGGCGGTGGGTGTGGTGGGCGGCCGCATCCTGGAACTGGAGAACGCCCCCGGGGACGGTTACACCGTCACCAAACTGATGGTGGAGTACGACGGCGGGATCGAGACGCTCCGGATGGCCGTCACCGCAGCTGCCGCCGCGCTGGGCGACGAGGCGCAGGGAGCCGCCAGCGCCGTTGTTCCCTCTTCCCTGCTGGAGCCGGCCCGCAAGCTGCTGGTTATGGATGTGGACTCCACCCTGATCAAGCAGGAGGTGATTGAGCTGCTGGCCGCGCATGCCGGACGCGAAGCCGAGGTGGCCGCTGTCACGGAGGCCGCCATGCGCGGCGAGCTGGATTTTGCCCAGAGCCTGCATCAGCGGGTTCAGGTGCTGGCGGGACTGCCGGAATCTGTCATCGGCGAAGTGGGTGCGCGGATTGAGCTCTCCGACGGTGCCGAGTCCCTGGTCAAGGTATTCCTGGCCGCGGGCCATGCGGTGGCCGTGGTGTCCGGCGGTTTCAGCCAGGTTTTGGATCCGCTGGCCGCACGCCTGCAGCTGACCCATGCCAAAGCGAACCTCTTGGGCATCGAGGACGGCGTCCTGACCGGCACGGTGGAGGGCCCGGTGGTGGACCGCGCCGTCAAGGCCCGCTCTCTGCGCGAGTGGGCGGCCGGGCTCGGCATTGAGGAGCGGCACACCATTGCAGTGGGTGACGGAGCCAATGACCTGGACATGCTGGCGGCGGCCGCACTAGGCGTGGCGTTCAATGCCAAACCGGCTGTGCAGGCCGCCGCTGATGCCGTGCTGAACCTGCCCAATCTGGACGTGGTGCAGCACTTCGTGAAGCTGTAGGGACTAGCCTTCCGAGGAAACCGGGGAAACCTGGCCGGCGGCACCGAGGTAGTCCGCACCGCCCACATATTCGGTATGGCCCGAGGGGACATCCGCAGTGGCCATGCGGGCCACCTCGGCACCGAACTCGGCCACGGAGTACAGCCGGCCGGCTTCCACCCGGCGGGCTTCGATGGCGCCGGGGTTTGCCCGGTCCAGAAGCGTGGCGGTCACGGTTCCTTCGATCATGTCCCCGGAGACCACCACCAAAGTGATGCCCTTCTCTTGAAGCTTCGGCAGCATCTCCCGGAGCGCGTCCTCTCCCGCCCGCTTGCTGCGGGCCACCGGCTCGTATTCGGGCATGGTGGGCACGGTGTGGATGAAGTGCGCCTGGTGGCTCGTGACGAAGACCACGCGGGAACCGGCCGGCATGACCTCCAGGGCAGCAGTGAGCATGTTGACCTGCGCGTCGCGGTTCAGCTTCAGCGCGTAGTCCTCCTCAACGCCGGTTTCCATCCCGCCGGAAGCGTTCAGCACCAGCACATCCAGGCCGCCGAAGTTCTCGGTGGCGGCGGCAATCAAGGCCGCCGGACCTTCCGGAGAGGTCAGGTCGGCGCCGACGGCAACGGCGCGGCCGCCGTCGTTCTCAATGCCGGTGACAACCTTGTTGGCCCGCGGAGCCTTCTGCCGGTAGTTGACCACCACTCCGGCGCCTTCAGCGGCCAGGTACTTGGCCACTTCCGCGCCGATGCCGCGTGAGGATCCGGTAACAATGGCGGCTTTGCCGTCCAGCAGGCCCATGGGTGCTCCTTTGTAAGGTTTGTGGAAAGTATCCAAAGTTTTGTGCAGCTTCTCCCATCCTGCCAGTCCCCGGGGGTTCGCGAAGTGGTGGAAACCTCCAACGAATCCCCCGGAGACCTTGGCGGCAGCCGGGGTGTCTGAGCGGCGCGGCCGGCAGGCTGGGCCTAGTGGCCCATTCCCAGGCCGCCGTCAACGGGGATGACCGCGCCGGAGATGTACGCAGCCTCCGGGCTGGCGATCCAGCGCACCACTGCGGCCACCTCCTCAGGCTCGGCAAACCGGTTGGCCGGAATGGAGGAGAGGTAACTCTTCTGCGTGTCTTCGGGCAGGGCGCGGGTCATGTCCGTGTTGATGAAGCCCGGGGCCACCACGTTGGCCGTGATGTTGCGTGAGCCCAGTTCACGGGTCAGCGACCGGGCAATGCCAATGAGGCCGGACTTGGACGCGGCGTAGTTGATCTGGCCCGGCGAGCCGTACAGGCCCACCACCGAAGAGATCAGGACAACGCGTCCGCGGCGCATCTTGATCATGCCCTTGGAAGCGCGCTTGATAACACGGAAGGCTCCGGTGAGGTTGGTGTCCACGACGTCGGTGAAGTCATCCTCGCTCATCCGCAGGAGCAGGGTGTCGCGGGTGATTCCGGCGTTTGCCACCAGCACCTCCACCGGGCCGTGTGCCGCTTCCACCTCGGTGAACGCGGCGTCAACGGAGGCCATGTCGGTGACGTCGGCCTTGACGCCGAGCATGCCCTCGGGCACCTCCCCGCTTCGGTAAGTGATCGCCACTTGATCGCCGTTCGCTGCGAACGCCTGGGCTATGGCCAGGCCGATTCCGCGGTTTCCGCCGGTAACCAGGACGCTGCGGCCGGTGGACGGCTGGGGGTTGTTCTGCACAGATATTCCTCCGCTGAGAGTGTGGGGGTGGTTCGATTCGATCCTAGCCGGGCCGCTTCCGACTTCACCATCACAGGAAGCGGTGCGACAATGGGTGAATCTGTTTGGGAGAGTGATGAACAAGGAATCCAGCCGCGGCGTCCCGGTCCCCCGGATCACCGACGCCCGTACGGCGCACACCGATGAGATGCGCGCACGCATGATCAAGTATTCGGTGTCCATGGGCATCCGTCTTGTCTGCCTGTTCCTCCTGTTTTTTGTGCACGGGTGGCTGCTTTGGGTGGTGATCGCCGGCGCCGTCGTCCTTCCGTACTTTGCGGTCATCATTGCCAACGGCGGATCCGACACCCGCAACATGACGGCGTCGGAGTCCATGATTGACACGCTTCCCCCCGCCGCAATCGAGGCGCCCCGGCCCCGCGAAGCCGGTGAGCCCGAGGCCCCAGAGACCGCAGTACTGCACGGTGAGATCATTGACGATGATCCCGCTGACCACCACGACGATAAGGCACCACCTTCAGCATGAACCTTCTTGACCAGCTGGCCCGGACCACCGGCGCTCCCCGGCCCGGGGCCCAACCGTCGGATCCGCTGTCCGGCGAACCCGCTGTCTGCTCCCGGAAGGGCTGCCGCCTGAACGCATCGTGGCAGCTGCTGTGGAATAACCCGCGCATCCACACGCCCGAGCGCCGGAAGATCTGGCTTGCCTGCAGTGATCACCGAGGCTGGCTCGAAGAGTATCTGCAGACCCGGGACCTGTGGAAACAAACCCTTCCCCTGGCTGGCATGCCTGCCCCCGCGGGCACTGAAGGCCCGGCGGACACTGAAGGCCGGGCGGACACTGAAGGCGGGACCGCCTAGATGTACAAGTTCCTGTTCTCCAGCCGCTGGCTGGGCTGGTTTGCTTTGGTCTGCCTGCTGTCCGCTGCCTGTTCCGCCCTGGGCATGTGGCAGCTGGACCGCCGCGATGCCATCCGTGATGACATTGGCAATGTCATCAACAACTATGACGCCGCTCCCGTGGCGTTCGAGGAAGCCGCCGGCCTCTTTGAGGCATACGACCCGGCCAAGGAATGGCTGCCGGTTTCAATGACCGGTGTCTACGACACGGAAAACCAGCGCATTGTCCGCAACCGTCCGCTGAGCGGGCGGGCAGGGTACGAGGTGGTGGTGCCGCTGAAGCTCTCTGACGGGACCTCCGTGGTGATCAACCGGGGCTGGCTGCCGATTGGCAACGACGAGGCCGGCAAGCCTGATGCCGTACCTGCCGCCCCCGGCGGCGAGGTCACCGTCGTCGCGCGCATCAAGCCGGGCGAGCCTGATGTGCAGCGCGGAGCTCCCGCGGGCCAGCTGGCCTCCATTGACCTGGCGCAGTACCAGGACGAGGTCGGCTACGAGCTGGAGCAGGCGGCCTACGGGCTGATGTCCAGCGAGGACCCCCGCCCCGCCGCGGTGCCGGAGGCTGCACCCAAACCGTCAGTGGACGAAGGACCGCACCTCTCCTATGCCATGCAGTGGTTTGCGTTCGCCGTCATGCTCTTTGTGGGTCTGGGCTACGCCGCCCGCCAGGAAGCGCTGAACCTGCGCTACCGGGATGACGACGAGTGGGAAGACGAGGACGACGACGAAATAATCGCCGCTCACCCGGCTCCGGGCCAACCCCGCCGTCCGCGCCGCAAGCAGCGCGGCAGCACGCAGGAGGACGAAGAGGACGCTCTGCTGGACGCACAGGGCTTCTAGCCTGCCCCTTCCGGCTGCCTGCCCCCGCGCCAGTCTGTCCTCGGACCAGCCTCTCCGCGGACCAGGACTCGCGAGATGGCAGTAGATGCTCTTCCCAGCGCTGGGAAGAGCATCTACTGCCATCTCGGGGAAGGGACGGAAGTTACTGGTAGGAGATGAACCAGGGCTTGGGGTCGATCTGTGTGAAGGTCTGTTCCGGGGTCAGCGTGGGCGTGTCCTCGTCGTAGAAGTTCTTCCATCCCGGCCAGATCTCCGGCTGCAGTCCGGCGCGCAGAGCATTCCAGGTGTCCTGTTTTTCCCCCGGAGATCCGTGCCCGTCCGCATGCAGGCTCATGGCCAGTTCACTGTGGCTGACCTGGAGCTGCTCACGGTTGCGGATCATGGAGAGATTGAACTGGTGCAGCATAAAGACCTTCTGCGGCAGGACGTTCTCCCGGGTCAGGGCGGAGAGCCACGCTGATACCTCGTTCACCTCAGCCGCATCCACCGACCCGATCTGTTCCAGGTGCCGCTGACCGGGCGCCAGCCGCCATTCCGCGTCCAGGGCCAGCCCCACATGGGGATACTTGAGCAGTTCCTCGTAGCGGAGGGCCTGGTCCAGGAACGTGCTGTACCCGGGCTGTAGGTCCAGAACCACATACACGCCGGCCGCCTGGGCAGCCTCAATCCAGGGCAGCAGGTCTGCCACGGCGCTTTCATCGGAATAGTCGCCGTCAGGTCCGGCTTCGGAGCTGGCCACGGTGGTGATGATCTCAAGGGCCGGCACCACCGGCTCATCACTGTAAGGCTGGTACTGCGCCGCCGTCTCCTTGGCGAGCTGAATGGACTCCGCCATCCCCTGCTCGCCGAGCACACCAAGACTGCCGCCGCTGGGGTGGCCATACAAGGCCACCATCCGCCGCCCGGGGAAGACAGTCTGCCCACCTCCGGGCAGTTCCGCCGCGTTCAGGGCAACGTTGCTCTGGTCCGCGAAATTCTCACGCCCGCCGAAGGCATCGCCGGCTGCGTAAATGCCTCCCTCACGGTGGCTGCGCAGCAGCTGGATCACCTCCGGGTCCGCGCGGGGATCAGCGGTGCCCACCATCCGCACCTCTGCTCCGGCGGCACGGGCGGTGGCAACCGCAGCGGCAGACGCCGGATCCTCCGTGGCCAGGACCACGGCGTCGGTCGCGTCTGTGTCAGGCTCAAACTCAGGAAGCGGATCCGCAGCGGCGGTGGGCTCCGGACTTGCCGTTGCCGGTGCACCTGCCTCCGAGGAATCTGGTTCATTTCCCTCGGGTACCGTGACCTCCAGCCCGGGGACCGGAAGTTTGACGTTCCGGTCCATAGCCGCGATCTGCGAAACCAGCGGCTCGGCGGCGGAGGGCTCCGTGTCCAGTCCAAACACAGACCGGAAACCGTCAGCGTCGCCGGGACCAGGCACCTGTATCCGGTCTCCAACAGACACAGACCAGTCTCCGACTGGAGTGCCGTACAGGACCACGGACTCCGCGCCGAGTCGATCAAGCTCGCCGGCCACGTCTGCTTCGTTTCCGGGGACGACCGCGAGCAGGGGGATGCCCAGCCCGGCTGCGGCTGCTGCGGCCGGGCCGGAGGCAGCCGGTGCCCCCGGTGCCGAGGGGGCGGTCGCCGGCGAATCGCGTTTCGGCAGCGCCAGAACCACGGCCGAAGGACTGGATCTAAAGAAGGCGGCGCTGGCGGCAAGCGATGCCGTGCCTGCTCCACCGTCAAAGACGCCCGTCACTGCCCCGGACCGGAGCAAACTGACCGCCGGAACGTCCGGGATATCCGATTCCTCCGCAGTTCCCGGTTGACCGCCGCAGCCAGCGAGGACCAACCCCAGTGTTAGGGCGCCTACAACCATAGAGCGGGGAAAAGATGTGGAAGATGAGGCAGGAATAGCGATGCCGTCCTTCGGAGTCGAAAAGTCTGGGAGGGCCTGAACCGGGTCAGACCCAAAACCTCCACCCTACCGAGAGAGCAGACACCGCTCAAAAGTGGACAGTCGGAGTCCTTGTGGCTATCAGCCGCTAACGCGCCGCACGTAGTCCGCCATTCCGGGCACCGTGAAGGAAACCTGCCCCAGTTCGGGAGCATAGATGATGCCCTTGCGGATCAGGGAACCGCGAGTCATGGTCATGGACGTCATCTTTTTGCCGGCCCGGGCTGCCAGTGTTGCTGTACTGGAGCCGCCGGCCCCGTCGATCGCCATGAGGCGCAAAAACTCCCGTTCCGCTTTGGTTGCCCGACGCCACCGCATGGGAAAAAAGCCCTGGTCCAGCTGTGCACGCCCGATTTCGACGGCGATCTTCGCGTCGTCGGCGGTGATGCGTTTATGCGGAGCTGATTCCCAGGCAGCGGATCCGTACTCCTGCAGGAAGTAGGGGTATCCCCCGGCAGCATTCAAGAGCAGATCCATCGCCGCCGGATCATAAGTGACCCCCTGCTCCTGCGCCGGAATTGCCAAGGCGGCCGCGGAATCTTCCCGGTCCAGGGCACCAACGCTTCGGTAGGTAAACAAGCCCTCGGCATACCGTTGCGACTGGTTAAGAACTTGCGGCAGGTTCGGCAGGCCTGCAGCTATCAGGTAGAACGGCCAGTCCCGCTGTCCGGCCTGATGCTGCACAGCCAACAGAGCCGATATAAGACCGGCATCCAGACTCTGGAGTTCGTCCACCACGAAGATGAGCGCTGATTTACGCTCCGCCAGGGCAACTGCGGTGTCCTCGACGGTCTCCTCCAGATCCACAGCGAAGGCCCCTGAGTCCCCCCTGCCGTTCCGGGCTCCCACCCCCACATCTATGCCGCTGACTTGCAGGCCGGCGGCAAAGGAGGCAATGGTTCCCAGAGCTGCGGCGAGGGCCGCTGTGTTCCCGCGGGAGTTGGCCTTGCGCCCGGCCTGCAGCAGCCCGCGGGCGAGCTTGGCTCGAATGGCCTTCGGTCCGCCTTCGGCATCCCTACCCTCGAGCGAGACCACCAGAAACCCGGTGTTTTCCGCCCTCCGCCTGAACTCATTGAGCAGCACGGTTTTACCTACTCCATGAAGGCCGTGAAGCACTATCCCCCGGTCCGTGCGACCGGCTGCGACGCGGGAAATGAGGAGATCAAAATCATTCATCAAGGCATTTCTGCCGGCCAGTTCGTAGGATGTCCGGCCGGCGCCAGGTGAGTACGGGTCTGAGGCACTGTGCATGCCACCCATCCTAGCGCTATATCCAGATTAATTTATATTGGTGTATAGAATTGGATACAAATAGCCAAGAGAATGACACTGGATGTGATGAAGTGCCTTCAACAACCCCTGGAAGCTGCCTCGGCAAGTAGATTCACCCTGACACGGCAAAGGGCACCTGCAGGCTCATCACCTGCCGCACGCTCGCTCGGGACCCATCGGGGCGGGGCATCGCTCCCCCGCTTGGGTGCAGGAGACCCCCGTTAGCGCGGCAGCCCTCTTTTGCCGCCCCGGGAACCCCAACTGGTAGGTAATTGGGCGGAATCGTGCCTAGCTGCGTCGTAGGTTGGGATTGGCCCTTAGACACACAGCGCACGCTGTCTTTGAAAGGACGCCGTGGGCAAATGCGCACAATATAGGCGGTATCCTCGCAGCAACGGCCGTAACGGGGATGATCCCACAGCTGGCTGAAAAACATCTACGGCCGGATCGGCCACCTGATGATCCAACAAAGTGACCTTGGAGGCGATGACGTACTTGCCGGGGGTGCGGGTGCAGACCCAGTGGATCCACCCCGCACGCACCCGGGAGTCAGGAGTCCTCCGGTGCTGCGCTGTCCTAGGCCAGCGTCACAAGATCCAGGTACCCCTCGTTCCAATGGTCTTCGTCGCCGTCGGGCAGCAGCACAACCCGCTCCGGGTTCAGAGCGGCTACGGCACCCTCGTCGTGGCTGACCATCACCACTGCGCCTTCATAGCTGGCAAGGGCGCCCAGGATCTCCGCACGGGAGGCAGGGTCCAGGTTGTTGGTGGGCTCATCCAGCAGCAGCACGTTGGCAGAGGACGCCACAATGGTGGCCAGTGCCAGGCGGGTCTTCTCGCCGCCGGAGAGGACTCCGGCCTTTTTCTCGACGTCATCGCCGCTGAACATAAAGGAACCAAGGACGCTGCGAACCTCGGCATCATCCATGTCCGGAGCGGACGAGCGCATGTTCTCCAGCACGGTCCGCTCAGTGTCCAGGGTTTCGTGCTCCTGGGCGTAGTAGCCCACCTTCAAGCCGTGGCCCGGAATGATCTTTCCGGTGTCCGGAGTGTCCACCCCTGCCAGCATCCGCAGCAGGGTGGTCTTTCCGGCGCCGTTCAGGCCCAGGATAACCACCTTGGATCCGCGGTCAATCGCAAGATCGACGTCCGTGAAGATTTCCAGCGAGCCGTAGCTCTTGCTGAGGCCCTCGGCCATCATCGGAGTCTTGCCGCAGGGAGCGGGTGTCGGGAAGCGCAGAGCCGCCACCCGATCAGTGGCACGGACCGCGTCGAGGCCGCCCAGAAGGCGGTCCACGCGCTTGAGCATGCTCTGCGCGGCGGATGCACCTGAGGCACGGGCCTTCATCTTGTTGGCCTGGGCCAGCAGGACGCCGGCCTTCTTCTCGGTGTTGGCACGCTCGCGCTTGCGGGCGCGCTCATCCGTTTCACGCTGGATCTTGTAGCGCTTCCAGTCCATGTTGTAGATGTCGATCGTGGCGCGGTTGGCATCCAGCGAGAACACCTTGTTGACCGTGGCTTCGAGCAGCTCGGTATCGTGGCTGATCACAATCAGGCCGCCGGTGTGGTTCTTCAGGAACTCGCGCAGCCAGGCGATGGAGTCGGCGTCGAGGTGGTTGGTGGGCTCATCCAGGAGCATGGTTTCAGCATCCGAATAGAGGATGCGGGCCAGCTCCACGCGGCGGCGCTGGCCACCGGAAAGGGTGCTCAGGGGCTGGTTCAGCAGCCGGTCCGGCAGGGCCAGGTTGGCAGTGATGGTTGCAGCTTCGGACTCCGCGGCGTACCCGCCGGCGGCCAGGAACTCGGCCTCCAGACGGTCATAGCGGTTCATAGCCTTCTGCGAGATTTTCGGGTCCTCGCTGGCCATCTCGTCCTGGCACTTCTTGAGCTGAGCGGAGACCTTGTCCAGGCCGCGGGCGGAGAGGATGCGGTCCCGCCCCAGCTGCTCCATGTCAGGGGTGCGGGGATCCTGCGGCAGGTAGCCGATTTCTCCGGCACGCTTGACGTGTCCGCCGGCTGGCAGGGCTTCTCCCGCCAGGACCTTGGTCAGAGTGGTCTTGCCAGCGCCGTTGCGGCCCACGAGTCCAATTTTGTCGCCTTTGTCAACACGGAATGAGACCGCTTCCATGAGCAAACGTGCGCCGGCACGGAGCTCGAGATTAGATACGGAAATCACTCAGTGGACCTTTCGAGGGGGTTCGGGGATAGAACTTCAACTGCGATGGCAGCCTTTCTAGTCTACCGTCCATCAACGATTTGTAGAAAACCTCCAAGGGAAAATGAGGTTCTGCGCCGCTAGTGTCGACAGGGACGCCGCAGTTTTCAGCCTGTCCGACAGGACATCGTGGCTCATCAGGCAGCGCAGGCCACGAGCAACCTTTGTCGAATACCTACGAAATGAGTTCCCATGAACACTTCCTCCGCTGAAACCGCGGCTCCCACCGGCCGCCACGAAACCGTCCGCGGGCATTGGACGGCTGCGGATCTCTCACTCATAGCTGTTTTTGCAGCCCTGGTAGCCGCCTTTTCGCTGCTGCCGGGCGTGCCCCTGGGCGCCGGGGTTCCCATTACGCTCCAGACGCTGGCGGTCATGCTGACCGGGATCATCCTTGGGCCCTCGCGGGGCGCGGCAGCGGTTGCCCTGTTCCTGGCGGCGGGTCTTGCCGGCTTACCCATCTTCAGCGGTTTCTCCGGCGGCTTGGGCGTGCTGGCCGGTCCGTCGGCCGGATACCTGCTTGCCTTTGTCCCTGCGGCCTTTGCTGTGGGCCTGCTGTCCCGGGCAGTTCTCCGCCGGACCCGCCGGGCGCGCTTCCCTCTTCTGTTCGCCGCAGCCATGGCGGCCAGCTTTATCTTTGTGCATCCAATGGGCATCGCCGGACTGATGATCAATGCGAAGCTGGAGTTCCCAGCGGCCCTGGTCGCCGACATGGCCTTCTGGCCCGGTGACGTGCTGAAGAACCTGCTGGCAGCTGCCGTAGGCGTCAGCGTCTTCACCGCATTCCCCCGGCTCGCAGCCCCGCGCCGCGGATGACGCACATCCGCCTGCAGGATGTCTCGGTGCTCCGCTCCCCCGACTCCTCGGCCTTCCCCGAGCAGGACGAGCGTGCCGCCCACACCGGCGTAGGCAACGGCCCGATTCTGCACCCCGTCACACTGGACTTGAACGAACGGCGGATTGCCGTGATCGGCGCCAACGGCTCCGGCAAGTCGACGCTCCTGAAACTGCTCAACGGCCTGCTGGCACCGGATACCGGCACCGTGACCGTGGACGGCCTGGACACGGTACGGCACGGCAGCCGGGTCCGGCGCAGAGTGGGGTTCGTCTTCACCGATCCCCTCTCCCAACTGGTCATGCCCACGGGCCGCGACGATGTGGAGCTCTCCCTGCGCGCGGGCATCCGCAGCCGGGCGGAGCGCCGCGCAGCAGCGGAGGTCCGTCTGGCGTCGTTTGGTCTTCTGCATCTGGCCGACCGAAGCATCTACGACCTGTCCGGCGGGGAGCGTCAGCTGATGGCCCTGACCTCGGTGCTGGCCGTCGAGCCGGACGTTCTCGTGGCCGACGAGCCCAGCACCCTGCTGGACCTGCGCAACACGGCGGAGCTGCGCCGAATCTTCGCCGAATTGCCGCAGCAGATCATCTACACCACGCATGATCTGGACTTTGCCGCGGACGCCGAACGCGTCCTGGTGGTGGAGGACGGCCGGATCGTGTTCGATGGCGGCTCCGACGCTGCGCTGGCTGCCTACCGATCGCTGGCGCTGGGCTCCGACAGCGGGCCTGCCGTCAGGGGCAAGCCGTGAGGAGCCTGCGGTGAGGGGATCGGCACACCTGCTCGGTGCGTACCGGGCCGGCCGCTCCCCCGTGCACCGGGCACCGCTGGGACTCAAGGCTGCCGCCGTCGTCGTACTGTCCGCCGCCGTGCTGATCTTCCGGTCGCTGCCCCTGCTGGGCGCGGCCCTTCTGCTGATCCTCGGCGCATACGCCGCAGCGCGCCTCTTTTCGGAGTGGTGGCGGCCGCTAAAAATGATGTGGCCGGTCCTGCTGCTGCTGGGAGCCTTCCAGACGTGGTCCAACGGACCCGCCGCCGCGCTGCTGGTGATCGGGAACATTGTGGCCTGCGTGACAGCCGCGCGGCTATTGACCCTCGCCACGCCCCCGCAGGAACTGCTGGACGGACTCGTGGCGCTGGCCGGGCCCTTCCGATTCCTTGGCGCGGATCCGGAACGGTTTGGGCTGACTCTGGCCCTGATGATGCGCAGCATTCCGTTCCTGCTGGGCTCGGCACAGGACGTGCGGCACTCTGCTATGGCGCGGGGTCTGGAACGGAATCCGCGGGCGCTCACCGTTCCCGTGGTGATCCGGGCCGTTGTCTATGCGCAGCAGACCGGCGACGCCCTGGCGGCCCGCGGAATTGGTGAACCCTCTGAGAGGGCCGCGGTGCCCGAACACAAGCAGGCTGACCGTCGGGGATAATCGGGGCATGAGTTTTAACGAAAATGCACGGCTGGACTCCTCCCGCGTCAGTGACCGGCGCGGGAAAGGCAAAGGTATTGCTGTGGGCGGCGGGCTGGGCGGCGGACTGATCCTCATCCTCTCCCTGATCTTCGGATCGGATGTGGTGGACGGGCTGGGCCTCAGCGACGGCGGGAACCCAGCCGGAACCGGTTCGGGCTATACGGAGAGCATCTCCGGCTGCCTGGACGGTGCGGATGCGAACGAGCGCCTGGACTGCCGGATCGTCGGGACCGCTGAAAGCCTGGACAGCTTCTGGGAGCCCGCACTGGCCGCGCAGGGCCTGACCTACACGGAGCCCGGCGTCGCGCTCTTCACCGGACGCACCGACACCGGCTGCGGATCGGCCACCAGCGCGGTGGGCCCCTTCTACTGCCCCGCGGACGAACAGACGTACTACGACACAGCGTTCTTCGACGAGCTCGTGGCCCAGTACGGCGCCTCCGGCGGGCCGCTCGCCCAGGAATACGTGGTGGCCCATGAATTTGGCCACCACATCCAGAACCTCACCGGAGTGCTGGGCGCTTCGGCGTCAGATCCGCGCGGCGCCGACTCCGCCGCGGTCCGGACCGAGCTGCAGGCCGACTGCTATGCCGGGCTCTGGGCGGGCAACTCCGCCTCCGTCCCGGCCCCCGGCAGTACCGAACCGTTCCTCGCGGAACTGACGGCCGCGGATGTGCAGGATGCCCTCTCCGCCGCCTCCGCAATTGGTGATGACCGGATCCAGTCCATGGCCACCGGCCAGGTCAATCCGGAAAGCTGGACCCACGGCTCCGGGGACCAGCGGCAGGCCTGGTTTATGCAGGGTTACGACGGCGGGAGCATCACCTCGTGCGACACGTTTACTTCCTCGGACCTGGACAATCCCTAGCTGTCGCGGACTGGGGCTGCCGCCAGTTCCCGCCAGAGGTCCGTCTCAGGAGTGAAGTGGATTGAACGTATGCCCAGTGCCCGCGCTGCATCAATGTTCGGTTCGTTGTCGTCAATAAAAACCACGTCACGGGGCGCCGCCCGCAGGTCTGCCAGGACATGAGCGAAGATCCGGCGGTCCGGCTTGGCCACGCCCAGCTTGCCGCTGAAGAACATCTTGGCGAAGTACCCTGACCACGGCGAACCATCCAGATAGCGTTCGGACATTCCGGCGGGCATGTTGGAGAGCAGCGCAAGCTGCGCCCCCTCGCCGGCCAAGGTCTCCAGCACGGACAGCGTCGCGCAATTCAGGTGGGACCACTGCGCGGCGTCCAGTTCCTCCAGCTTCTCCAGCTGTTCCGCGTCCGCCGGTCTGCCCAGCACCCGGGCCCAGTATTCGGCGGTTTCAAGCGCGCCGGCGTCGAAACCTTCCCGGTGCGCCCAGTAGGGGCTTGACGCCTGTGCCAGCTTCAGGCCTGTTTCCCGTTCCAGCGCCACCCAGTCTGCCGGCTCCGGTGCCGTGGAAACAACCATCCCGTAGTCGAAGACATACCAGGTTCCGGAACGGGACAGCGCAGTCGCTGCTGGGCCGCAGCCATTCCAGGCGGCCATGTAGTCATCGTGAAAGTCGAAATTCCCCATGCGCCAGACGGTAACACTCCGCCTGGGGCCGGGGCGCCGAAAAGTACCCGACACGCAGGCAGGGCCGCTCCCCCGTTGCCGGGGAAGCGGCCCTGCCTGCTTTTGTGCGTGCTGCTCTAGATATTGAAGCCCAGCGCGCGCATCTGGTCGCGGCCGTCGTCCGTGATCTTCTCAGGGCCCCACGGCGGCATCCAGACCCAGCTCAGGCGCCAGTCATCGACGACGCCGTCCAGTGCCTGGCCAACCTGCTCTTCGAGCACGTCGGTCAGGGGGCAGGCAGCCGTGGTCAGCGTCATGTCGATCAGCAGCGCGCCGTCGTCGGCGTACCGCAGGCCGTAGAGCAGACCCAGATCCACCACGTTCACGCCCAGCTCCGGGTCGATGACGTCCTTCAAGGCCTCTTCGACGTCTTCAAGGGACGTCTGGGCCAGATTCGACTCACTCATCATCTGCTCCTTGGCAGTTGTAGCGGACAGGGTTAAGCCTAGGCCTTCAGGGCGTTGGCGGTAGCCGTGGCGGCAGTGGCATTGGCACCCGTGAAGCGGTCGTAGCCTTCTTCTTCGAGGCGGTCGGCCAGTTCGGGTCCGCCCTGCTCGGCGATGCGGCCGTCAACGAACACATGGACGAAGTCCGGCTTGATGTAGCGCAGGATCCGCGTGTAGTGAGTGATGAGCAGGGTGCCCATCTCGCCCTTGGAGTGCTCGCGGTTCACGCCTTCGGAGACAACCTTCAGTGCGTCAACGTCCAGGCCGGAGTCGGTCTCGTCGAGGATGGCGAACTTGGGGCGGAAGAGCTCGAGCTGGAGGATCTCCACGCGCTTCTTCTCGCCGCCGGAGAAGCCTTCATTGACGTTGCGCGAGGCAAAGTCGGCGTCGATGCGCAGCTGGGTCATGGCCGCCTTGACGTCCTTGGTCCAGTGGCGCAGCGAGGGGGCTTCGCCGTCGAGTGCGGTCTTGGCGGTGCGCAGGAAGTTGGTCATGGTGACACCGGGAACCTCGACCGGGTACTGCATGGCCAGGAACAGGCCGGCGCGGGCGCGGGCGTCAACGCTCATGGCGAGGACGTCTTCGCCGTCGAGCGTGATGGAGCCGCTGTCGACGATGTAGCGAGGGTGTCCGGCGATGGTGGAGGCCAGCGTGGACTTGCCGGAGCCGTTGGGGCCCATGATGGCGTGGGTCTCACCGGTGTTGATGGTCAGGCTGACGCCCTTCAGGATCTGCTTTTTGACGTCCTGATCAGTCAGAATGCTGACGTGAAGATCTTTGATCTCAAGAGTAGACATACGAGTTACGCTTTCTCCTTTGCACGCTCTGGTGCGTATTTAAGCTTCAAAAAGTGTGGGTGCAGCTTGGTTCCCCGGAAGCCGGCGCGGCTTCCGGGGAACGTGTGCTAGCTCTCGACTGCGGCGAGCTCGCGCTCGACGGCCTCAGTGAGGCGTTCTTCCAGTGCCGGAACCCTGATCTGCTGGATGATCTCGTTGAGGAACCCGCGGACCACCAGGCGGCGGGCAACATCCTCGGGGATGCCGCGGGCCATCAGGTAGAACAGGTGCTCGTCGTCGAACCGGCCGGTGGCGCTGGCATGGCCGGCACCCTCGATCAGGCCGGTTTCGATTTCCAGGTTCGGCACGGAATCGGCGCGGCCGCCGTCGGTCAGGAGCAGGTTGCGGTTGACCTCGTATGTGTCGGTGCCTTCTGCTTCCTTGCGGATCAGGACGTCACCCACCCAGACGGTGTGCGCATCGCGGCCCTGCAGGGCGCCCTTGTACATGACGCGGGACTTGCAGTTCGGAACCGCGTGGTCCACGAACAGGCGCTGCTCCAGGTGCTGCCCGGCATCGGCGTAGTACAGGCCGAACATCTGCACGTCGCCGCCAACAGCGGTGAAGCGCGACGACGGCGTGATCCGCACCAGGTCTCCGCCGAGGCTGACCACTACGTGCTTGAACTTGGCGTCGCGGCCGAGCTTGGCGTACTGGGCGGAGGCGTGCACGCCGTCGTCGTCCCAGTCCTGAACCGACACAACGGTCAGTTCAGCGCCGTCGCCGACAACGATTTCCACGTTCTGGGACAGCGTGGCGCTTCCCTTATGGTCCAGGACCACCACCGCCTTGGAGAACTTCTCCGCGGTGATGACGATGTGCTGGGCGGCAGGATCCTTGCCGGCACCGGTCATGGTCAGCGTGGTGCTGCCCTCGACGACGGTTTCAGCCGGAATGGTGACAACGGTGGCTTCGGCGAAGGCTTCCCAGGCGGCAGCTGCCACCAGGTCCTCCGGGATGCCGGCCGAACCGATGCGGGCATCCGTGCGGGCCACGTTTTCCACGCGGACGCCCTCGGGTGCCACAACGGCCACCTCGGGGGCGGTTCCGGTCAGTTCAGCGGTGTGCAGGCCGCGAAGGCGCTTAAGCGGGGTGAACCGCCAGTCCTCTTCACGTCCGGTCAGTTTGCCGAAGTCGCCGCGGGTGTAGGAGGTCAGGCGTCCGGCGCGTGAGCTATCCGGAATTCCCGCCCCTGCGCCGTGGCTGTGGGACTTGGTGCTGTCGCCGCCGAGGACCGAGGAGGACTCGTTCAGAGGAGAAAGGTTCTCTCCCTCTTCGGTGAATCCGTCAATCCGGATCCGGCTGCTCCCTGAGGGTGCGCCAATCCGGGCTTTGACACCCTCCACGGCATTGCTGACCTGTTCGGTCACGGTTTCGACGACGTCGTTAAGCTTCGACATTAACCGACGGCTCCTTCCATCTGGAGTTCGATGAGGCGGTTGAGTTCAAGGGCGTATTCCATCGGCAGTTCACGGGCGATCGGCTCAATAAAGCCGCGCACGATCATTGCCATTGCCTCGTCCTCGGGAAGGCCGCGGGACATGAGGTAGAACAGCTGCTCCTCGCTGACGCGGGAAACAGTGGCTTCATGGCCCATGGTGACGTCATCTTCGCGGATGTCAACGTACGGGTACGTGTCAGAGCGGGAGATGGTGTCCACCAGCAGGGCGTCGCAGCGCACGGTGTTGGCCGAGTGCTTGGCGCCTTCGCGGACCTGGACCAGGCCGCGGTAAGCGGCACGGCCGCCGCCGCGGGCCACGGACTTGGAGATGATGGAGCTCTTGGTGTTCGGGGCAATGTGGACCATCTTGGATCCGGTGTCCTGGTGCTGGCCCTCGCCGGCAAAAGCGATGGACAGGGTCTCGCCCTTGGCGTGCTCGCCCACCAGGTAGACAGCCGGGTACTTCATGGTGACCTTGGAACCGATGTTGCCGTCGATCCACTCCATGGTGGCGCCCTCGTGTGCAATGGCACGCTTGGTGACCAGGTTGTACACGTTGTTGGACCAGTTCTGGATGGTCGTGTAACGGACGCGGGCGCCCTTCTTCACGATGATTTCCACCACGGCGGAGTGCAGCGAATCCGAGGTGTAGATCGGGGCGGTGCAGCCCTCAATGTAGTGGACGTAGGAATCCTCGTCCGCAATGATCAGGGTGCGCTCAAACTGGCCCATATTTTCCGTGTTGATACGGAAATAAGCCTGCAGCGGGATCTCCACGTGGACGCCCTTGGGGACGTAGACGAAGGAACCGCCGGACCATACGGCAGTGTTCAGTGAACCGAACTTGTTGTCGCCCACGGGGATGACCGTGCCGAAATACTCCTGGAACATCTCCGGGTGTTCCTTCAGGGCGGTGTCCGTGTCCAGGAAGATGACACCCTGGCGTTCCAGATCCTCGCGGAGCTGGTGGTAGACAACCTCGGACTCGTACTGTGCTGCCACGCCGGAGACCAGGCGGCCGCGCTCAGCTTCGGGGATGCCGAGCTTCTCATACGTGTTGCGGATGTCCTCGGGCAGGTCTTCCCAGGTGTTGGCCTGCTTCTCCGTGGAGCGCACAAAGTACTTGATGTTGTCGAAGTCGATGCCGGAGAGGTCTGCGCCCCAGGTCGGCATGGGCTTGCGGTCGAAGTACTTCAGACCCTTGAGACGAAGGTCCAGCATCCACTGGGGTTCGTTCTTCTTCGCCGAGATGTCCCGGACGACTTCCTCGCTGAGCCCGCGGCGGGCATTGGAACCCGCGACGTCGGAGTCGGCCCATCCGTATTCGTAGGTACCGATTCCCTCAAGTTCAGGGTTCTTCTCCAGGATGTCTGTAATCACAGAGTCCGGCACCGCGGCGGGTGCCGTTGACTTCTGGGTTGCTTGATCCGTCATCACGGCCTTTCTTGCTGATGAATGGATGTGGACTGGTTGGTTTCGGCGTGCACGGGGACGTGCGCCTCGTTCCTGGTGCGGCCCACGGGTATGTGGGTCGTACAAACATGCCCGCCCCGGGAGAGCGTGGACAGTCGACGGACGTCCACGTCCAGCAGTCGGGCAAAAATTTCGGTTTCCTTGTCGCAGAAGACCGTGTAAGCGCTGGCTAGCCCCTGGATGGGGCAGTGTCCCTGGCAGAGCTGGACGCTGAGCAGCGTGCTGGGCTGCTTCGCCGTGCCAATCATGGTGGTTGAGCCAACAAATCCGTCCTTGGTCAGCTCAGCAGCCAAGGCCTCCGCCTTGTCCTGGATTGCCGGTCCGGCGGCTTCGACCGCAGGACGGTAGCGTTCTTCCATCCGATCAAACCGATCCGCGGCAAACCGTTCAATGGCTTCCGGCCCGGCCGCAAGGCCAAGCTGGCGCAGGGCCTCAGTGGCGATATCCAGGTAGTCATTACCCAAATATGCCTGCCCCTGTTTGCTCAGGACATAGCGCCGGGCGGGCCGCCCGGCACCGGAGGACGGATTATTCACCCGCTTGACTTCGATCAGGCCCTTCACGGAAAGCGCATCGAGATGCCGGCGCACTGCCGCGGGTGTGAAACCCAGCCGTTCGCCAAGCTCCGCAGCACTTACCGGGCCATGCTCCAGCACCGCCCCCAGGACACGGTCCCGGGTACGTTCCTCGGCCTCGGCTGTTGCCGGTTTGGCCACTGCCTTCGGCTCAGAGTTGCTCATAGAATACACAACACAATCATGACCTAATCTGTTCCGTCCCGCCACTAAGGACAGGCTTCCCACCACAGGACGCTTCTGCGCGAGCCACCCGGACGGGTCCAGTGAGCAGTACTACCTAACGTAGAATATGACCGTGCCTAACGATGAACCCTGCCTGACCATAAAAGGCCTCATAAAGGACTGCGGTCCGGTAGCCGGTCTCGACGGCAAAATGATCCGGGTGCTGGCCGGCGTGGATTTCTCCGCCCGCCGCGGCGCCGTCACCGCTCTGCTTGGCGCCAACGGCGCAGGCAAGACCACCACTTTGGAATGCGCGCAGGGGCTGCAGCCCATCAACGGCGGCGAAGTGCTGCTGCTGGGCCAGGAACCTTACGGAGCGGGGGCGCAGCTGCGCAGCCGCGTGGGCGTCATGCTCCAGGACGGCGGCCTGCCCCCGGCCGCACGCCCGGTACCCCTGCTGCACCACATCGCCTCCATGTATGCGGATCCCCGCCCGGTGGATGAGCTGGTGGCACGACTGGGTATTGGCAGCTTTGCGAACACCAACATTAGGCGCCTGTCCGGCGGGCAGAAGCAGCGTCTGGCCATGGCCGCAGCCTTGATTGGCCGCCCGGAAGTTCTGTTCCTGGACGAGCCCAGTGCCGGCCTGGATCCGCAGTCCCGGCAGATCGTCTTTGACCTCATCACCGAACTGCGCGACGACGGCCTGGGCATCATCCTGACCACCCATCTGATGGACGACGCGCAGAAACTCGCCGATTACGTCTACATTATCGACGCCGGCAAGACGGTGGCCTCGGGCACCGTGGCCGAACTGACCGCCCAGACCGGCGAACTGGCCGATCAGCGGCTGCTGACTTTCGACGCCGCCCCGGGACTTAATCTCACGGGAGCCGGGCTTCCCCATCTCGGTGCCAGAGAAACGGCTCCCGGACACTACACACTGCGCGGGCCAATCACGCCCGCCGACATTGCCGCGCTCTCGTCCTGGTGGGCGAGGCAGGACATCCTTCCCTCGGCACTGCACATGGCCTCACGAACACTGGAAGACGTCTTCCTCGACCTGTCCGGAAGGGACATCCGATGAGTGCCCCCGCCTCCCTGCCCGTGCGCATCCTGAACCAGGGGCGCTACGAGGCCATCACGATGCTCCGCAACGGCGAGCAGCTGATCCTGGCCGTTTTCCTGCCCCTGATGGCACTCATTGCCCTGTCGGTGACTCCCATCCTTGACGGCTACGGCACCTCGCGGGTGAACATGGCGACGCCGGGCATCCTGGCTCTCTGCGCCATGTCCACCGCGTTTACCGGCCAGGGAATCGCCACCGGCTTTGACCGGCGCTACGGCGTCCTGCGGTTCCTCTCCACCACACCGCTGGGCAAGGCCGGCCTCATCGCCGGCAAGGGAATCGCCGTCGTCGCCGTCCTCGCGATCCAAGTGCTGGTGGTGAGCATTGTGGCCGCCTTCCTGGGCTGGCAGCCGTCCTGGAGCGGAATTCCGCTGGGGCTGGTGTCACTGCTGATCGGGGCTGCAGCGTTCACGGCGCTGGGCCTGCTCGTTGCCGGGACCGCACGTCCGGAGGCAACACTGGCCGTAACCAACCTGCTCTGGATACTCCTCGCAGCCGTCGGCGGTATCATCATTCCGGCGTCAAACCTGCCCGAGGTCATGGCGCCGTTCGTGGAAATCCTGCCCTCGGCAGCCCTCGGTGAAGCCATGCGATCCGCCCTGATCGACTCCGCCTTCAACATCCCCGCCACGCTGATCCTCCTCGCGTGGACAATCCTGGGTGGCCTTGCCGCCGTCCGCTGGTTCAAATGGAGCTAAATCCCGTGTCACCAACATCCCCCCGCCAGCCGGGTACCCCGCTGCCCGCAAACGGAACCGCTGCCTCCGCAGTGGCTGCAGACACCAAACCTGCAGTTCCCAAGACGGTGCGCGGCTTTGCCGTAGCTTCGCTCGTGGCCAATATCGCCATTGTCGTCACCGGCGGTGCCGTGCGGCTGACCGCCTCCGGGCTTGGCTGCCCGGAGTGGCCGCTGTGCACCCCCGATTCGCTGACCACCACCCCGGAAATGGGCGTCCACGGGATCATCGAGTTCGGCAACCGGCTGCTGACCTTTGTCCTGGCCGCCGTCGCCTTTGCCATGGTGTTCAGCGTCTGGAAGATCCGGGCGCAGCGCCGGGACCTGTTCAGGCTGTCCATTGCCCTGCTGGCCGGAATTCCCGCGCAGGCACTGCTGGGCGGCATCACCGTCTGGACCGGGCTGAATCCGTGGATTGTGGGTGGACACTTCATCCTGTCGATGGTCCTCATTGTGCTGGCCACGGTGCTGGTCAACCGCGCCTGGCTCTCCCCGCAGCAGCTCACCACTGCCAACGGCCCCCTGGCTACGCGCACGCTGCGTCCCCTGCTGGGGGCGCTGGGCGTGCTGTCGGCACTGTCCGTGCTGCTCGGCGTCGTTGTTACCGGTTCCGGCCCCCACGCCGGAGACCACGGAGCAGCGCGCAACGGGCTGGATCCTGATTTGATCACCCGCCTGCACGTGGTTCCCGTCTACCTGCTGGTCTTCACTCTGATCGTCACCCTCTATCTGGTGTACCGGCATGCAACGGACGGCCGCCTGCGTTCCTCGCTGCTCCTGCTGACCGCCGTTGTACTGCTCCAGGCCGTGATTGGCTACACACAGCACTTCATGCACCTGCCGATCGTTCTGGTGGGGCTTCACATGCTGGGAGCGTCGCTGCTCACGGGCGCCGCTGCCCACGTGGTGTTCACCGGTTTTGCCCGGCGGGTTCCCGGCACGGACCCCGCTCCAGCGCAGACGGGCACCCCCGTTTCCCGGATGCCCTGACCAACCGTAGACAGGGGCCGGGTTCCAGCTGGAGCCCGGCCCTTTCGTATCCCACAAGCGTTTCGCAGAGCAGGCTCCCCGTGGCGGATGTCACTCCTACGGACGGCCTGAGGTAGGATCACGCAGGCGTGGGAGGACTCTCCCGCCCATTCCCCGGAAACGAACGGTCTCACAATGCTGAAAATCCCTGCCTCCTCCCGCCCCTCACCCGCCCGGCGGGCAGGCGCGGGGCTCATTATCGCCGTCGCTTCCGTCCTGGCCCTGGGCGCCGGTCCGGCAACAGCAGCTTCCCCAGCCGCAGTTGGCAACGCTGCTTCGATGTCAATCACCGCACCCGCCGCTGTTGACGCCGCTTCGAGCCTCAGCAGCAACAATTCCATCTTTGCGGCAGCAGCCAAGCCAGCGGCGGCCAAGAAGTTCGCCAACTGCACCGCCCTCAACCGGGTGTACCCCCACGGGGTCGGCAAAGTCGGAGCGAAGGACAAAGTGCAGGGCAAAACCAAGCCCGTCACCAACTTCACCAAGAACAATGCCCTCTATGCAGCCAACACTAAGAGTGACCGGGACAAGGACGGCATTGCCTGCGAGAAGCGCTAGGTGAGCTGAGCCGGGCAGGGGCGGCACCCGCACCGGCTGATACACAGAAAGGGCCGGAGGTAATCCTCCGGCCCTTTACTTGGGAAATGGAACCTACCCGCCCCGTATGCGGTCTACAGGAGCGCGGAACCCACAAACGGGTCCACGGCCAGGGCCAGGAACAGGATCGTCAGGTAACTGATCGACCCGTGGAAGACCTTCATGGCGGTCTTGTCGGTCAGGTTTTCGCGCTGTGCCCGAGTGTGCAGGCGGTGCGTCTCAGCCAGGAACCAGACCCCGGACAGCACGGCGGCCAGCGTATAGACCCACCCGGCGCCTCCCACCGGAATCAGCAGCAGCGAGCAGGCTACGGTCGCGTAGGCATAAAGGACAACCTGGACCGAAACGGTCTTGGCTCCGGCCACCGCACCCAGCATCGGCACTGACGCGTTGCGGTAGTCCTCGCCGTATTTCATGGACAGCGGCCAGTAGTGCGGCGGAGTCCACAGGAAGATGATCATAAAGAGGATGATCGCCGGCCACTGCACACTGTTGGTGACGGCCGCCCAGGCGATCAGCACCGGCATGCAGCCGGCGGCACCGCCCCAGACAATGTTCTGGGTGGTGCGGCGCTTGAGGATCAGGGTGTAGAAGACCACATACAGCAGGATCGCGCCGACACCCAGGAGGCCGGTCAGCGGATTGGCGCCGAACCAGAGCAGGCCAATGGAAATGAAGCCCAGCACCCAAGCGAACACCAAGGCCTCACGCGGAGATACCTCGCCGGTGACAAGCGGACGGTTCTTGGTCCGCTGCATCAGCTTGTCCATGTCGCGGTCAATGTAGCAGTTGAATGCGCCGGCACTGCCTGCCGCCAGGGCGCCGCCAATCATGGTGAAGACAACGAGCCACAGGTCCGGAAGTCCGCGCTCGGCGAAAATCATGGTTGGCAGCGTCGTCACCAGCAGCAGTTCAATGACCCTGGGCTTGGTGAGTGCTACGTAGGCCCGGAGCTTACGGCCTGCCGTCATCCTGCCGGTATACACCGGAAGTTCGGCGGGGGCTTGCTGCGTTGTCACGGGGCGATCACATCATCCAATCTGGGCCGGAAAAGTCCACCATCATCATAGCCTCTATCGGCTGTAGAAAACGAAGCCCCGAGCTGACGCACCCCCGGCGGTTCGGCACGGCGCGGCCAGTCGCACTTCCGTAAACGATACGCCCATTGGCACTTCCCAAGGGATAAGGTTGGAGCGGACCTTTCCCGCGGCTGGTAAATTGCCGCCGGACAGCACCGTGCGGGACCGTTCAGGAGAAAGAATTTGCCGCATCCCGGTAACGATTTTCCTGATCAGCCTGTTGTTGTGGTTAAGGAACCGGGTGCGCTGGAGAACCAGCGCACCCAGGAGTCTCCGGCGTCGTGGGCGCCGGTCATCTGTAGTAGAGAGGGGCCCGGTAAACGTGCCACATATGGAAGAGCAAGAACTGAGCTGGACAGACCTGGACCGCAAGGCCGTGGACACGGTCCGTGTTTTGGCCGCCGACGCCGTTGAGAAGGTGGGCAACGGACACCCGGGCACAGCTATGAGCCTGGCACCGGCAGCGTACCTGCTGTTCCAGAAGATGATGCGCCACGATCCCTCGGATCCGAAGTGGACCGGCCGGGACCGCTTCGTCCTCTCCCCCGGGCACACCTCCCTGACGCTCTACATCCAGCTCTTCCTCTCCGGCTACGGACTGGAGCTCGAAGACCTCGAGTCGCTGCGCACCTGGGGCTCCAAGACCCCGGGCCATCCCGAGTACCGCCACACCGACGGCGTGGAAATCACTACAGGCCCGCTCGGCCAGGGCCTGGCCTCCTCCGTGGGCTTCGCGTTCGCCCAGCGCCGCCTGCGCGGCCTGCTCGACGCCGACGCGCCGCAGGGGCAGAGCCCGTTTGACCACACCATCTGGGTGATCGCGTCCGACGGCGACCTCCAGGAAGGCGTGACCAGCGAGGCATCCTCGCTGGCCGGCCACCAGGAACTGGGCAACCTTGTAGTCATCTATGACGAGAACCACATCTCCATCGAAGACGACACTGACATTGCCTTCACCGAAGACGTGCTCAAGCGCTATGAAGCCTACGGCTGGCACACCCAGCGCGTGGACTGGACTAAGACCGGCGAGTACGTCGAGGACGTCAATGAGCTGTACAACGCGCTGCTCGCCGCCAAGGCCGAGACCAACAAGCCCTCCATCATTTCGCTGCGCACCATCATCGGCTGGCCGGCACCGAACAAGCAGAACACCGGCAAGATCCACGGCTCCGCCCTCGGCAAGGACGAGGTGGCCGCGCTGAAGGAAATCATGGGCTTCGACCCGCAGAAGTCCTTCGAGGTGGATCCTGAGGTCCTGGCGCATGCCCGCCAGGTGGTGGCCCGCGGCGCTGCGGCGCACTGCGATTGGAACAAGGGCTTCGACGCTTGGAAGACCGCCAACCCCGAAGGCGCCGACCTCCTGGAGCGCATCAGCAACGGCACGCTTCCCGAGGGCTGGGAAAAGGCCCTTCCGGAGTTCGAAGCGGGCAAGGAAATGTCCACCCGCGCTGCCTCCGGCAAGGTGCTCTCCGCCATCGGCCCGGTTCTGCCTGAACTCTGGGGCGGCTCCGCGGACCTCGCAGAGTCCAACAACACCACGATTGAGGGCTCACCCTCCTTCATCCCGGCCGGCAAGCAGACCAACGCCTGGTCCGGCAACCCGTACGGCCGGGTGCTGCACTTCGGCATCCGCGAGCATGCTGCGGCGTCGATCGTCAACGGCATCACCATGCACAGCGGCACCCGCGCGTTCTCCGGCACGTTCCTGATCTTCAGCGACTACCAGCGTCCAGCGATCCGCCTTGGCGCCCTCATGGGTGTGCCCTCCATCTACGTGTGGACGCACGACTCCATTGGTCTGGGCGAAGACGGCCCCACCCACCAGCCGGTGGAACAGCTGGCCTCACTGCGCGCGATTCCGGGACTGGATGTGGTCCGTCCCGGTGATGCCAACGAGGTTGCCGTGGCCTGGAAGACGATCCTGGAAAACACGGAAAACCCGGCCGGCATTGTGCTGACCCGCCAGAATATTCCCACGTACGTCCGCGGCGACGGCGCAGCCACCGCCGATTCCTTTGCCTCCGCAGAGGGAGTGTCCCGCGGCGGCTATATCCTGGCCGAAGCAGTCCGTGACGGCGCAGTTGTTACCCCGGACGTCATCCTCATTGGCACAGGTTCCGAGGTCCAGCTGGCCGTGCAGGCCCGCGAAGCCCTGGCGGCAGAGGGAATCGCCGCCCGTGTGATCTCGATGCCCAGCGTCGAGTGGTTCAACAAGCAGGATGCGCAGTACCGCGAAACTGTCCTTCCCAAGGGCATCAAGGCCCGCGTCTCGGTTGAGGCCGGAATTGCCCAGGGCTGGCGCGAACTCGTGGGCGACGCCGGCCGCAGCGTCTCTCTGGAGCACTTCGGTGCCTCCGCCGACTATAAGACCCTTTACCGCGAGTTCGGCATCACCGCCGAGGCGGTCGCCGAGGCAGCACGCAATTCGCTGGCGGCAGCTCGCGGCTCGGACACCCCGCCGTCGGGCACCACCGCCGCGCCGTCAGGCGAGACGTCCACCGAAACCGGCGACCAGAAGTAATTCCAGCTACTTAGGAGCTAATTCATGACTTCCACACCCACCGCACAGCTCTCCGAAGCCGGCGTCTCCATCTGGCTGGACGATCTGTCCCGCGAACGCATTGTCTCGGGATCCCTCAAGGACCTCATCGAGCACAAGAACGTAGTTGGCGTCACCACTAACCCGAGCATCTTCGCTGCAGCCCTGGCCAACGGCGAGTCCTACGCCGCCCAGGTACAGCAGCTCTCACGCTCCGGCGCCGACGTGGACAAGGCCGTTTTCGAAATCACCACCGACGACGTCCTGCAGGCCTGCGACGTCTTCGCCCCCGTGGCCGAGGCCACCTCAGGCGTGGACGGCCGCGTTTCCATCGAGGTTGATCCCCGCCTCTCCCGCGACACCGAGGGCACCGTCAAGGAAGCCCGCGAGCTGTTTGACAAGGTTGGCCGCTCCAACGTGCTCATCAAGATTCCGGCCACCGAGGAAGGCCTGCCGGCCATTTCCGCCACATTGGCCGCCGGCATCAGCGTCAACGTCACGCTGATCTTCTCGCTGGAGCGCTACCGCGAGGTCATCAACGCCTACATGGTGGGCATTGAGCAGGCTCGGGAAAATGGGCACGACCTGTCCAAGATCCACTCCGTGGCCTCCTTCTTTGTCTCCCGCGTCGATGCGGAAATCGACAAGCGCCTGGATGGCATCGGCACGGACGAGGCCAAGGCACTCAAGGGCAAGGCCGGCCTGGCCAACGCCCGCCTGGCATACCAGGTCTTCGAGGAGCAGTTCGCCACCGAGCGCTGGTCCGTGCTGGCCGCAGCGGGCGCCAACGCCCAGCGTCCGCTCTGGGCCTCCACCGGCGTCAAGGACCCGGCACTGCCGGACACCCTGTACGTCACCGGGCTGGTTGCACCGCACACGGTGAACACCATGCCGGAAAAGACCCTGGACGCCACTGCGGACCACGGCGTCGTCACCGGTGACACCATCACCGGCACCTACGCGGAGTCCAGCGCCGTCCTGGATCAGCTGGACGGGCTCGGCATCTCCTACACTGACGTCGTGGAGCAGCTGGAAACCGAAGGCCTGGACAAGTTCGTGGTCAGCTGGGGAGAACTCCTGAAGACCGTTCAGACCGCCCTGGATACCGCGAAAGAGGCATAGAAAAATGACCACACTGTCCTTCGAAGCAGCCGGAGCAGCGCTTGCCGCCGTCGAAAAGAACGTACCTGCCCTGGTCCGTGACGACGTCGCAGCCCGCCTCCTGGCCCAGGACCCCACCCTGTGGGGTCCCGACGCCGAAGCGGAGGCTTCCATCCGGCTCGGATGGCTGAATCCAACAGAAGCCTCCCGGCCGCTCGTTGGACAGATCCTGCGCCTTCGGGAAGAACTGGCCGCCGAGGGAGTGACCCGTGTGGTCCTCGCCGGCATGGGCGGTTCTTCCCTGGCGCCGGAGGTTATTACCCGCACCGCCGGGGTGGACCTGACCGTCCTGGATTCCACGGATCCGGACGCAGTGGGCACCGCCCTGGCAACCGGCTTGGCCGAGACCGTCATTGTGGTCTCGTCAAAGTCCGGCTCCACAGTGGAAACCGACTCCCAGCGGCGCACCTTTGAACAGGCCTTCACCGACGCCGGGATTGACGCCAAGTCCCGGATCGTCATTGTCACCGACCCCGGCTCCCCCTTGGACGGTGCAGCCCGGGAGACCGGCTACCGTGCCGTCTTCAACGCGGATCCGAACGTCGGCGGCCGCTATTCGGCCCTCACCGCCTTTGGCCTGGTCCCCTCCGGACTGGCGGGCGCGGACATCGGGGCACTGCTGGACGACGCCGAGGATGCACTGGAAATCCTCAGCGACAACGACGGCGCCAACATCGGCCTGCAGCTCGGCGCCGCCCTGGGCGGAACCGACCCGCTTCGCAACAAGATTGTCCTCGTGGACGAGGGTTCCGGACTGGTCGGTTTCCCCGACTGGGCCGAGCAGCTCATTGCCGAATCCACCGGCAAGCTCGGCACCGGACTGCTGCCCGTCGTCGTCGAACCCGGTGCACCGGAGATCTCCTCCGGCGCCGCCGACGTACTGACCGCACGTCTGGTGGCCGTCGATTCAGACGCCGCTCCGGAGGGCGATCAGGTGGTGGTGGCAGGCTCTCTGGGCGGCTCCATGATGCTCTGGGAATTTGCGACCGCCGTAGCGGGCCGCCTTCTGGCCATCAATCCCTTTGACCAGCCGGATGTGGAGGCGGCCAAAATAGCCGCCCGCGGCATGCTGGATGCCCGTCCGGAACCCACCGAGCCGACTTTCGTCGACGGATCGGTGGAGGTCCGCGGGCCGGCAGAGATGCTCGGTGATACCCATACGCTGCGCGGAGCCCTGGCGGCTCTGCTGGAGCAGCTCGGATCTGACGGCTACCTCAGCATCCAGGCGTATCTGGACCGGAACCGCCAGGCGGAGCTGGCCGACCTTCGGCCGGAGCTCGCCGCAGCCACCGGACGTCCGGTGACCTTCGGCTGGGGACCGCGCTTCCTGCACTCCACCGGACAGTTCCACAAGGGCGGACCCGCACAGGGTGTCTACCTGCAGATCACCGGGGCCCCGCAGGCCGACCTGGACATTCCCGGCCGACCCTTCTCCTTCGGTCAGCTGATTACCGCACAGGCGGCCGGTGATGCCTCCGTCCTTGCCGACCAGGGCCGGCCGGTGCTGCGACTGAACCTGCTCAATCGGGAACAGGGCGTCCGGGAACTCGAAGCTGCCGTTCGGGACCTGGCCGCTGAAGGCGGTCGCTCGTAAATGGCGGCTGATGAAAAGAGCACTGCGGCCAATCCGCTCCGGGACCCGCGCGACCGCCGTCTCTCCCGCATCGCGGGCCCCTCTTCCCTGGTGATTTTTGGGGTTACCGGCGACCTGGCCCGGAAGAAGCTCATTCCGGCCGTCTATGACCTCGCCAACCGCGGCCTGCTGCCGCCCAGCTTCTCGCTGGTCGGTTTTGGCCGCCGCTCCTGGAGCGATGAGGACTTTGCCGCCCAGGTGAAGGAATCGGTGCAAAGCCATTCCCGCACCGATTTTGATGAGAACGTCTGGAAGCAGCTCGCTGAAGGCATCCGGTTTGTTGAGGGCGGCTTTGACAGCGACGACGCCTTCGGCAAGCTCAAGAAGACCCTGGAGACCCTGGACGCGGAGCGCGGCACCCGCGGCAACCACGCGTTCTATCTTTCGGTTCCGCCAAAGTCCTTTGAAGAGGTTTGCCAGCAGCTTTCAAAGCATGGTCTTGCCAAGACCTCCGAGGGCAAGTGGCGCCGTGTGGTCATTGAAAAGCCCTTCGGGCATGACCTGCAGTCCGCCCGGGAACTGAACAACGTGGTGGAATCGGTCTTCCCGGCGGATTCCGTGTTCCGGATCGACCACTATCTGGGCAAGGAAACCGTCCAGAACATCCTGGCGCTGCGCTTTGCCAATCAGCTCTTCGAGCCGATCTGGAATGCGAACTTTGTGGACCATGTCCAGATCACCATGGCCGAGGACATTGGCATTGGCGGCCGGGCCGGATATTACGACGGCGTGGGCGCCGCCCGCGACGTCATCCAGAACCACCTTTTGCAGCTGCTGGCGCTGACGGCCATGGAAGAACCGATTTCCTTCGACGCCGACCATCTGCGGGCCGAAAAGGAAAAGGTCCTCGCTGCAGTGCGGCTGCCCGAAGACCTTTCCAAGCACTCCGCCCGCGGGCAGTACACCGGCGGCTGGCAGGGCGGAGAAAAGGTCACCGGCTTCCTGGAGGAAGAGGGTTTCAACCCGGATTCCACCACCGAGACCTTCGCTGCGATCCGGCTGGACATCAATACCCGCCGCTGGGCCGGGGTTCCGTTCTACCTACGGGCCGGGAAACGGCTGGGCCGGCGTGTCACGGAAATTGCGGTGGTCTTCAAGCGGGCTCCGAACCTGCTCTTCCGCGACCACAATGACCATGATTTCGGCCAGAACGCCGTGGTCATCCGCGTACAGCCCGATGAGGGCGCCACCATCCGCTTCGGCTCCAAGGTTCCCGGCACCCAGATGGAAGTCCGGGACGTGTCCATGGACTTCGGCTACGGACACTCCTTCACCGAATCCAGCCCGGAAGCCTACGAACGCCTGATACTGGACGTTCTGCTGGGTGAGCCGCCCCTGTTCCCCCGGCACCAGGAAGTTGAGCTGTCCTGGAAGATCGTGGATCCGTTCGAAGAATATTGGGCGTCCCTGGGTACCCAGCCGGAACCGTATGCACCCGGCAGCTGGGGCCCGGAGTCCGCCGATGAACTGCTTGCCCAAGACGGAAGGACCTGGAGAAGGCCGTGATTGTAGAACTGCCGGACACAACAACGTCCAAGGTATCCAAAGAGATTGTGGCCATGCGCGAAAAGGGCGGGGTGGTGACCCTGGGGCGTGTGCTGACCCTGGTGGTGGACACCCAGCCCGACTTTGTCGAGGAAGCCATCGCCGCAGCCAATGAGGCCAGCAGGGAACATCCCTGCCGGATTATCGTGCTGGCCGACGGCTCCACTGATGATGAGACCCGACTCGACGCAGAGATACGCGTGGGCGGCGACGCGGGCGCCTCCGAGGTCATTGTCCTGTACGGGCACGGCGAGCTGGCCCGCGAAAGCGTGTCGCTGGTCTCTGCGCTGCTCCTGCCGGATGCTCCCATTGTGGTCTGGTGGCCGCACGGCGTTCCGGAGAACCCCGCGCAGACACCTCTGGGCGCCATTGCCCACCGCCGGATCACCGATGCCGCCACCGAGGACGACCCGAAGAAGGCGCTCCTGGCGCTGGGCGAGGATTACGCGGACGGTGACACTGACCTGAGCTGGACCCGCCTGACCAATTGGCGGATCCAGCTGGCAGCTGTGCTGGACGGGGCCGGACCGGACCCGGTCCAGGCCGTCACGGTGGCCGGCGCATCCGACTCGGCCAGCACCTTCCTCCTTGCCGCGTGGCTGAAGCACGCCCTGAAGGTGCCGGTCAAGATCATCGAGGGTGAACGCGGAACCGGCATCCGGCAGGTGGTCTTCGAACGCTCCGGCGGCAATGTGGAGCTCCTCCGACCGGACCAGATCACGGCTCACCTCACCCAGCCCGGACAGCCGGAGCAGCAGATTGCCCTGCCGCGCCGGAACCTGCGCGATTGCCTGGCGGAGGAACTGCGCCGGCTGGATCCTGACGAAGTGTACGGCGAAGTACTGACGCAGGGACTGGCAGCCTGCCTGTCCCAGGAAGGGACCACCGCATGAGGCATTCTCCGAACGGGGTGAGCATCCACCCGGATGTTTCTGCCCTAACCACAGCTACAGCCGCGCGGCTGATCACCAAGCTGGTGGACGTGCAAAGCCGCCGCGGAGTCGCCACTGTGGTGCTCACCGGCGGGACCGTGGGTATTGCCATGCTCGACGCCGTTGCCACCGCTCCTGCTCGTGGTGCCGTGGACTGGAGCCGGGTGAATTTCTGGTGGGGTGATGAACGCTTCCTGCCGGCGGACTCCCCCGACCGCAACGCAGTCCAGGCCGACGCAGCCCTGCTCTCACAGCTGCCCGTTGATCCTGACCGGGTCCATCCGGTGCCGGCAGCCGATGAGGTGGCTTCCGTTGAGGAGGCCGCGGCCGCGTACGCGCTGGCGCTGGCGGATGCCGCTGCTGCAGAAGAGCTGGCCCCCGGCTTTGAGCAGGTTGATCCGCGCCTCCCCCGGTTTGATGTGCTACTGCTGGGTGTGGGCCCTGATGCCCACGTCGCCTCACTGTTTCCCGAAATGGCCGGTGTGCGGACCGTCGGGGAAACAGTGGTTGCCGTACACAATGCGCCCAAGCCGCCGCCGGAACGGGTGTCGCTGACCATGGAAGCCATCAACACCGCTGAGGAAGTATGGCTGACCGTGGCCGGCGAGGACAAGGCCGGGGCCGTGGGCCTGGCCCTGGCCGGCGCCGGACTTGTCCAGGTTCCCGCAGCCGGTCCCCGGGGACGACGAAAGACCCGCTGGCTCATCGACCAGTCTGCAGCGTCCCAGCTGTCCGACCGTCTGCTGGATCCTGAGGGAGACGGCCCTGACACGGAGGACTAGTTAAACAAACAGCCCCGGAGATCCCTGCGGATCTCCGGGGCTGTTGTGGTTTAAGTGTTCAGAATCAGGCTTCGCCGGAGAAGCGCTGGATCAGTCCCAGAGCAACGATCACGACGCCCCAGGAAAGGCCAAGGGCCACGGTGAAGCGATTCAGGTTGCGTTCAGCTACACCTGATGAACCCATGCTGCTGGTCATACCGCCGCCGAACATATCGGACATGCCGCCGCCGCGTCCCTTGTGGAGCAGGATAAGCAGCGTCAGCAGCAGGCTGGTGATCGCGAGAAGAACCAGCAGGATAATCTTCAGAATTTCCACGTAAGGCCTTTCGGGGGTGACTCATGGATCGGAGACTTACGCTGCGGTGCAGGTCAGCTGCAAATCAGTCGGTCACCAGATGATGTTCGAACCTGACAATATTAGCAAATTCGGTGACATCCAAACTGGCGCCGCCAACGAGCACGCCGTCAACGTCCCGTTCCTTCAGAATGCTCGCCGCATTCTGTGCCTTAACAGACCCTCCGTAGAGCAAACGGGTCTTGGCCGCGACGGCATCGTCGTACAGGTCCGCGATCTCGCTGCGGATGGCAGAGCACATTTCCTGCGCGTCCTCGGGTCCGGCCACCTCTCCGGTACCAATGGCCCAGATCGGCTCGTAGGCAATGACCAGGGCGGAAACGGCGTCTGCGTCCAGGCCCGCGAGGTCACTCCGGACCTGTTCCAGGGTATGCGCCACATGCGTACCGGACTTGCGGATTTCCAGCCCCTCGCCCACGCAGAGCACGGGTACCAGATCGTTGCGGTACGCCGCCTTGAGCTTTTCGTTCAGCAGTTCGTCGCTTTCCCCGTGCACGGTCCGGCGTTCGCTGTGGCCCACCAGGACGTACTTGCAGCCCAACTTTGAGAGGAACTGGCCTGACACATCCCCGGTGTAGGCGCCGGAGTCCTTCGGAGAGAGGTCCTGCGCACCGTATTCCAGATCAAGCTTGTCGCCCCGGATCAGGGTCTGCACGCTGCGCAGGTCAGTGAACGGCGGGAAAATCGCCACCTCCACACGGTTGTAGTCGTGCTGTGCATCCTTCAGCGTCCAGGCAAGCTTCTGCAGCAGGGTGATGCCCTGGACATGGTCCATGTTCATCTTCCAGTTGCCCGCTATAAGCGGTGTCCGATCAAACTTGCCGTTGGTCGAGGTGGTCATCTTCTTCGCTCCGGTTTCATATATCTTCATCAAATGGGATGTGGATCCGCCATGTTGTGTCCGGGCAGAAAGAGCGGACATGGAAGTGGGGGGGGCCCCCCCCCCCCCCCCCCCCCCCCCCGCGGGGGGGGGGGTGGGCGGGCGGGCGGCCGCCGGGCGGGGGGGCGGGGGAGGGGGGACAGGGGGGCCCCCCCCCCCCGGGGCCGA